>JBLHIC010000054.1:0-16710 GCA_047614245.1 Flavobacteriaceae bacterium | reverse complement strand
TACTATGTTTAGTTATTTCAATAAGCTGTAAATCTCAAGTGTCACCTGAAGTTTCAAAAGTAGCTTCAACAACTGAGAAAGAAGATAAAACGGCTATTCTTGCTGTCATGAAGCTGCAAGAAGAAGCTTGGAGCGCTAATGACCTTGTGGGATTTATGCAGGGTTATTGGAAAAACGACTCCTTGAAATTTTATGGGAGTAGCGGGCTTACAAAAGGCTGGCAGCAGACTTTAGACAATTATAAAAAAGGCTATCCAACAAAGGAACATTCGGGAACTTTAAACTTTAAAATCAATGACATTTCTAAAATAGATGAGGGCTCGTATTGGGTAATGGGGGAATATTATTTAAAGAGAAGTGTTGGCGATGCAAATGGGGTCTTTATAATTATCTTCAAGAAAATAGAAGGAGTTTGGAAGATCGTGGCAGATATGTCTTGCTAAACAAATAGGACAAAGAAAGTATGAATTATATCGTTCGAAAGGCAAACTTAAAAGATATGCCAATTTTATTAGACTTTGAGCAAGGAGTCATTGAAGTAGAGCGCCCTATGGACTCAACACTTCAGGATGGGCGAATAAGCTATTATGACATTACTGAATTAATAACTTCGGAAAATTCTGAAGTATTTGTTGTTGAAATTGACACAAAAATAGTTGCATCAGGCTACGCCAAGATCATGAAAGACAAAACTTATCTGAAACATGACAAACAAGGCTATCTAGGTTTTATGTTCGTGCTTGAAGACTTTCGTGGGCGTGGATATAACAAACTCATTCTGGATACACTGATGAGTTGGTGCAAAGAACGTGGTATTTTTGAAATCCGATTAGACGTATATGATATGAACGAAGCGGCTCTTCGAGCTTATGAAAAAGCAGGATTCAAGAAACACCTTATCAATATGCGTATGAATATCAAAAATCCGGATGTTTAAAAAGGTTCTTCAAAAAAAAGGATGCTTCACAGCATCCTTTCATCAATTAATTTTTTTATCTCTTTATTTTGACAATCCAGACACCAAGGTATATATATAATCTCCGTGAACTCCGGTAAAATATTTTGCCCATTTTTCACCTTTATCTTTACGCCCATTTTCATCGGGCAAAGCAGCTTTGGCTAACTCATCCCCTCTTTTTTGGCTTTCTTCAATATCGGCCATAGTTTCAAAATAAAAGGCTTCAATGAACTCTGTTCTATCTGAACCCCAGGCATGCACATTTGGAAAGTAGGCCTTTATATATTCATTTTTATTAATCACATTTTCAATTTCTTCCATACGAAGTGTTTTAAATTCCTCTTGTGAACCGTCTTCAGGAAATGAAAAATGACTTTTTCGCAGATACAGTATATAATCTTTAGTTGCCTTTTCTAACATTAATTTAGCACCGGGTAAAGGCGCATATATTTCATCTGAATGTTCCACTGAATAATATGCATTTTGTTTTTTGAGGAAGGCCTTTCTAGCATTTTCATCAGGCCAGGCAGCTTTTTCAAGTTCCGCGTTTCTATCGGCTGCTTTATCTATATCAGCCCAAGATGCATACGAGGCTACCGCCATCAATTCTGAATTATCTGCCGTATAACGATGCATATAAACAGAGGAGCCCATAATATATTCGTTCTTCATGGTCACTTTGTCCAGATACTCCTTCTCGACGGCTTCCCATTCATCTAGGTCAAAATCTTCATAATCCATATTCCAATGAAGGGTTGTGGACACAACATAGGCCGGTCGTGCAGGTGCATCCTGTGCAAAGACTGAAAAAGTGCTAGATAATAAGACTAATGTAAATAATAGTGTAAAAAATTGGTTAGTTGTTTTCATAATTCTTAAAAGTTTAATTAATATAATGGTTATCATTGAATACTAAGTTAGAGATTCAATAGGTACTGAATCATATTTTAAGGTTAAGAACTATGAACTGAGGGCTAGGATAATTATAAATATACTAATTTTTTTATAATTACTTGTTTTTCAGATATTCAGGTGATCATACGTTTTTTTTATCCAGAATAAAATCTAAATTAATTTATAATAGTAATGGTAAAATTGTCTTTGCTATTGCTAATTTTTTAATACTTTTCAAATAAATTCTTGAAGAAGCTAAAATTTTAGGTTGAATTTATAAAGCGAATCGAAACATTTAAGTTCTGAAAACAAATACCGGTATGAAATTAGTAAATCACTTCTGCGTAATTCTTGTGCTAATAATTTTCACCAATTGCACAAGTACAAAGCAAATTGTTAGCCCAACTATTGAGAATTCTAATTTCGAAAAATTAGCCGCTATTAAAAATGTTGTAAGCATTGAAAAGAGAGAAGCAGTAAGTCATTTTAACGAGAATTATGAAATCTGGTTTGAACAACTTATTGATCATAACGACCCATCGAAAGGAACTTTTAGACAACGTGTATTTTTGGGTTTTGAAAATCCGTCAGAACCTGTTTTTGTTGAACTAAAGGGTTATAACATAGGTCGTGAAACAGCTGGAGAACTTGCAGATCATTACGAAGCAAATCAATTGACAATTGAACATCGTTATTTTACAAATTCACGCCCAAAGGAGATTAATTGGAATACACTTACTATAGAAAATGCAGCTAGAGATCAGGCCATTATTATTGATGCGATTCGAAGTAGTTTATACCCGAACACTAAATTTATTTCAACGGGAATTTCGAAGGGCTGCCAAACTGTAATGGCACATCTCAGCTATTTTCCCAAAAATGTAGATGCCTGTGTATGTTATGTAGGTCCATTAAATTATCAAAGAGAAGATCCTAGAGTTTATCAATTTCTTGAAAATGTAGGTAGTGAAGCGGAGCGTAAAAAAGTAAAGGACTTTCAGGAATTATGCTTCGAGAATAGAGCCACACTTTTGAACATTATGAAAGAAACTGCCGAACAAGATAAATTGAGTTGGGAGTTTGGGGTTGAGAAGGCTCTGGATTATACCATTTTAGAATATTCGTTCGCCTTTTGGCAATGGGGAACAGATATTAATAGTATACCATTAAAAACCGCTTCAGCTCAAGAAATTTATAAGCACCTTATCGATATTGTAGGGTATGGCTTTTTTGAAGCTTCATCAGTTGAAGGATTGCAAGCCTATTTTTGGGCTGCTTTAACCGAACAAGGGATTTATGGGTATCAAACAGCCCCATTTAAAAAATACTTTGGAGCTGACGAAGTACTTGATTTTGAATGGGCATTCCCAGAAGGAATTTCAAAAGAATACAACCTAGAATCTATGCAAAGGATAAAATCGTTTCTAGATACTTCAGCCAAAAAAATGCTTTTCATCTACGGAGAATACGATAGCTGGAGTGCTACCGCAGTAGACTTGACGGCAAATGCTTTCGAAAGGGAATTGTACAAATTTGTACAACCGAAAGGCGACCATAGAACCAGGATTAAAAGTTTTAATCCCGAAAAACAAACTGAAATTTACGCAATCATCGATCGTTGGATAGCAGAAGACTAATTGCTAAAACCGTTCGGGACTAAATCGTTCTAATGATATCGATGGCTGTTTATTAGTAATGATTTCCGAAATTATTTTTCCAGTTCCAGGACCCAAACTCCAACCCATCATGGCGTGACCTGTAGCAATCGTTATGTTTCTATGTTTTTTTAATTTCCCAATAAACGGAACTCCATCAGGAGAAACAGGTCTAAAACCAAAAGTAGCCTTGCCCTTCTCTTCGGAAGAAAATTCCAAATCTTTATAAAATCGTTGTGCAGCTGCTGCAATTGCTTCAACTCTTTCTTTTCTTATAGTTTCATCTAGTCCGGCAATTTCCATAGTTCCTGCAAATCTTGTAAAACCTGACATTGGTGTTACCGCTGCATTGGCTTCCATAATTATCGTTGGATGCTTTATCCCTGTGAGCTTATCTGTATTAATACAATATCCTTTTCCAGCTTGAACAGGAAGGTAAACTCCTAGTTTCTTCGCCATACTTTCGCTCCAAGAACCGGTAGCAATTACAAGGTCGTCCGCTAGATAACTACCTACAGAAGTAGTGATTTCCACTTTGTCTTCCCTTGGTATTATATTCAAAACTTCCTCATTGGTGTTTAATTTTACGCCGTTGTTCTGAAGGTAATGCTTCATTGCATCCATAAACAATTTAGGCGTTGTATGCGAATCACTATGATAATGAAAAGCCCCTTCAGCAATTAAATTTGGCTCCAAAATCGCTAATGCTTTTTGATCCAAATATTCAACCTGAAGCCCCATTCTTAATGCTCTTTCCACAACCTCTTGCTCGTGATATTTTGAAGACTCAGTCTGAAAGGCCATTATTAAACCTTTGTGTTCTAAATGAAAATCAACATCACCGGAAGCATAAATTTCTTTAAATAAACGCTGACTTAAAATGCTTAGATCAAGAATGGATTGTGCACTCGTTTCCACATTTTTCTTTGAACAAGATTTCTGAAAAAGCCAAGCCCATTTTAAAAAGTCCCAGTTAAGACGAGGTTTCATATAGAACGGGCTTGAGGAATCGAACATATATTTTATCCCTTGTGCAACTCTCCCTGGCGCAGCGAGCGGAATTAAATGAGAAGGTGAGATATAACCGGCATTTACATAAGAAGCACCGTTCGAGATATTAGTTTTATCAATAACGGTTACCTCAAACCCTTCTTTCAAAAGAAAGTAAGCCGAGCTTAAACCTATAATTCCACCGCCGATGATTGTTACTGTTTTCAATGTGTTAATGTATCAATGAGTTAATGTGTCAATGATATAATGAGTTAATGATATAACTCATTATATCACTTGAAATCCGTGTGCGTAAGGATCATCTTCATCGTCAATAAGGATGGTATTATAGCCATATACTTTGGCCCAACCCCGAATACTAGGGATAATAGCCACCTTTCCAGCCAACGAAGTTTCTTCTTCTACACATCCAATAAATTTACTTCCAATAAAACTTTCGTGAATATATTTCTCTCCATTTTTTAGTTTTCCTTTCGCATGTAATTGCGCCATTTTCGCCGATGTTCCTGTTCCGCAAGGACTTCTGTCAATGGCTTTATTGCCATAAAAGACAGCATTCCTACCAGATGAAGTAGGATCGATTGGCTCACCAGTCCAGAGCATATGTGTTACATCTCTAATGGTTTCATCTTCGGGATGAATAAATAATTCGGGGTATTTTATATTGATTCGCTCCCTAACAACTTGTGAATATCGAATAATTTCACTCGCTGTAAAATCCTGTACTCCATTGAAGTTATTCTGCGGATCCACAATAGCGTAATAATTTCCACCATAAGCGACATCGAACTTGATTTCACCTAAGTCTGGGCATTTGATAGTTAATCCTTCCGCAGCTAGAAAACTCTTTACATTAGTTAGTTTTACCCAATCTACTTTCTTATTGGTCTGTTGATATTCTATTTCTACTAGACCTGCCGGAGCTTCCATTCTAATTCTTCCAGGAACTTTTGGAGTTATTAAACCCTCTTCGATGGCTATTGTGATTGTTCCAATGGTTCCATGACCGCACATTGGCAAACAACCCGAAGTTTCAATAAATAAAATAGCAAAGTCATTTTCTGAATCGTGAGGGGGATATAATATAGACCCACTCATCATATCGTGGCCTCGTGGTTCGAACATTAACCCTTTCCTAATCCAGTCATATTCTTTTAAAAAGTGTTGGCGCTTTTCACTCATAGTTGCCCCCAGTAAATCGGGGCCACCATCTTTAACAAGTCTTACAGGGTTTCCGCAGGTATGGGCGTCTATACAAACAAACGTGGATTGTGCCATCTTTTATATTTTGGCAACCGTTTGTTCATTATTCACCAATCTTGAAATTTTTAATAGATTTTCATTTTTCAATTCTGCAGGTAGTAAATCATTCGGCCAATCCTGATAAGAGAACGGCCTCGCCCACCTTTTAATAGAATCAACACCTACGGCAGTAAAGCGGCTATCAGTAGATGCAGGGTATGGTCCACCGTGCACCATCGCGGGACAAACTTCGACACCGGTAGGCACTCCATTATAAATAATTCGACCCACTCTATTCTGTAAGGCATCAATTAGTGCAGGGTAATTTGCAGCTTCAGAATCTTCAGCAATTAAAGTCCCCGTTAATTGCCCCTCCAAATTTGAGATAATAGTTGTTAATTCATTGGCGTCTTCGCATTGGACTACCATAGAAAAAGGTCCAAAAACTTCTTGATGCAAGGTTTTATTTTTAAGGAATGATTTTCCTTCTACGGTCGTTATTGATTGTCTCGCGTGATTTGGCTGAACATCACTTTCATAATCAGCGGTAAGGGTAAGTTCGGCTTGTGAGATAGCTTTTTCTTTATTCTTCTCATAGGCCCCAAGAATATTTGGATGAAGCATACAGGACGGATCAATTTTTAAAATTTCTGCCGATAAACTAGAAATAAATTGATTCAATTCCTCCCCTTTTATCCCTAAGATCAAACCTGGATTAGTACAGAATTGGCCAGTTCCCATTGTCACAGATCCTGCGTAGGTTTTAGCCAAGGTTTCACCATTATTCTCAAGTGCCTTTGGAAGAATTACAACCGGATTAACACTTCCCATTTCTGCGAAAACAGGGATAGGCTCCTCCCGTTTAGCTGCCAAATCGTATAACGCCCTCCCGCCTTTAATACTTCCTGTAAAACCGACGGATTTTACCCCTGGATGTTGAACCAAGAGTTGTCCAACTTCAATGCCGCTACTGTTTAAATTTGAAAAAACACCATTTGGCATTCCAGTTGATTCCGAAGCTTTTATAATCGCCGATGCCACTAACTCACTGGTTCCGGCGTGCATAGGATGAGATTTTACGATAACGGGGCAACCAGCGGCCAAGGCAGCAGCAGTATCACCACCTGCGGTAGAATAGGCTAACGGAAAATTACTTGCCCCAAAAACCACAACAGGACCTAAGGGAATAAGCATTTTACGGATATCCGATTTTGGTATAGGCTGACGATCCGGCTCAGCCGTATCTATAGTTGCTTCAACCCAATTGCCCTCTTTCACTAATTCGGCAAAGGATCGCAATTGACCCACAGTGCGACCTCTTTCTCCCTTTGCGCGACCCTCCGGCAAACCTGTTTCTGAACAATAGGTCTTGATTAACAAGTCATCTAGAGCTAAAATTTCATCTGCAATTGTATTTAAAAAAGCTGCTTTTTTCGTGCCTGAAGTTTTAACAAACTCCTTATAGGCTTCCGAAGCTAAAGCAACCGCATTATTAATCTCGTTGGCTGTTGCTTCAACAAATACACTTTCATTTTCAATATTTAACTGAGGATTAAATGTCCTATATGTCGTACTTCCTTCGGCTGACAGCTGGTTGCCAATGTAGTTTTTTCCTGTAATCATATGCTTTTTATGCTTTGCAAATGCTTTTCAACATTTACAGGTTTATAAATTCTTTTTTCTGAAACTGGATTCTTGTCCAATAAATTTTCCGGTCGAATAGGTCTGGGTGTAAAATTCCCTCCACAATTGGGACAAACTTCTGCCAAGACATTTTCTACGCAATCCGCACAAAATGTACATTCGAAAGCACAAATCATGGCATCTTGTGCATCAAAGGGTAAATCTTTATCACAGTGCTCACAAGAAGGTCTAATTTCTAACATTATAAATTTTTATAGTCCGGCAATATTGGTCTTGATTTAAGGCCGTCCTCAATTATTTTAATAACCCCCTTACGTTCTTCCCCATGCAAAGGTAATCTCGGTTCCCGGACATTCTCTGTCCCAATTTTTGTGTAAACCTCAGCCAGTTTTATATTCTGTACTAATTTAGCGTTTATATCCAACTCTAACAAAGGAAGAAACCACCTATAAATTTCAATTGCTTCTTTTATTCGTCCTGCTTTTTGAAGTTCATAAATAGCAACGGTTTCTGCTGGAAAAGCACATACTAGTCCTGCGATCCAACCATCTGCTCCCATGAGGAGACTTTCTAATGCCAAGGTGTCGACTCCAGTCATTATATTCAGCCGGTTTCCAAATCGATTCTTGATTCTGGTTATGTTCGAAATATCCCGAGTTGATTCCTTAACTGCCTCAATATTTGGGCATTTTAGAAGTTCCTCGAACATATCCAAAGTAACCTCGATTTTATAGTCAACTGGATTATTATACACCATAATAGGGAGTGATGTGCTATTTGCAACCGCTTTAAAATATTCGACCGTTTCTCTGTCGCCCGCATTATATCTCATAGGAGGTAGCATCATTAATCCACTTGCGCCATCTTCCTTAGCCTTGCGAGCAGCTTCAATGGCCCCTTTCGTACTTTGCTCAGCAATATTGATTAGTACAGGAACTTTATTGTCAACAAAGGCAACGGTTTCCTTTGTAAGTATTCTCTTTTCGAAATCTGTTAGGGTACTTGCTTCACCTAAAGTTCCACCTAATACAATCCCGTGGACACCAGCTTCTAATTGTGCTTGAATGTTCACCTTAAACATATCCAAATCTAAAGAATCATCGGCAGTGAATTTTGTAGTTACTGCGGGCATAACCCCTTTCCATTCTATTTTCATAATCAAAATAATTTGATGTAAAAATAAGCCCAAGGCCCCTAAAGTGAATAATCAGCTTTTATCCAAAATATGTACTATATTATCCAAAATTTTGCTAATTTATATATATTTGAATAGTATTAGATAAATTATGAAAGTACTTCCCTTTACAATTCCGAAGCCAAAACGAGACTCTTTAATTCTACAAGAGAACCTTGAGCCGGTATTCTATGGTCTGTTACATCAACATGAAGAATTTCAGATAAGTTATATTCTCGCGGGTGCAGGCACGCTAATCGTTGGGGATTCAATTCATAATTACCAGAAAGGAGATATCTTCATTTTTGACGAAAACTTACCTCATGTTTTTAGAAGTGACCCTTCAAAGTCTGATTTTTCACATATGAAATCAGTCTTCTTTACAAAAGCAACTTTTGGCAGTGATTTTTTCGAAATTGAGGAGCTAAAGCCCTTACAGTCTTTTTTCAAAAAAGCTGAAAATGGTTTCAAAGTAATATCAAATAAGAAAAATACGCACAAGATATTTGACCAACTATTTATAGGGTCTAAGTTAGATCGATTTATACTATTTTTTCAGCTATTGAAGCTTTTGAAACAATCCAAGGTTGAACCTCTTTCATCCTTTATTTCAGATAAAAAATACAGTGATAATGAAGGGCGTCGAATGAGTGCCGTATTAGAATTTACAATGAATCATTTTCAGAAAGAAATATCATTGGAGACCATATCACAAGAGGCAGCGATGACTAAAAATGCGTTTTGCAAATATTTTAAGAAACGGACTAATAAAACGTATATAACCTTCTTAAACGAACTGCGAATCGAAGAGGCTAGTAAATTACTGCAAGTAGAAAAAGATCTATCTATCAGCGAAATTGCAGAGGCTTGTGGCTTTCAAAATATTTCAAATTTTAATCGAAAATTCAGACAGATAAAAGGTAAAACCCCAAGGGATTTTCGAAAACGGCTAATATAAATATTCAAGTTCTGCCTTTAACTTTTTTGTCAACTTACTAACTACTAAATTATAAGACCCGTCAATTAATTCTAACAATAAACCAATCGGTATATTTTGTTCCAATTCCACCGTATTCCAATGGAGCTTATTCATATGGAACGCTCCTGTAATAAGTCCGTCATATTCTTCCCTGAGCTCAGCAGATCTCTCTGGATCACATTTCAAATTCACCGCAGGAGGTTGACGCTCGAGGCCATTAAGAGCAAACATTTTTCCCATGACTTTAAATACCAGTGTAGTTTCGTTAAAAGGGAAACACTCTGTAGCCCCTTTTTTACTTAAACAATAGTCTCTCAATTCTTCGATATTCATATCTATTTGATTATGTAGCCTAAAGCAGGCTGTTCGTCAAAATAAATGAGCAAAGTTTCTTTTCTAGATGCCAGAGGGATACTAAAATGTAATCTACCATCAATAAATTCTATTTTATCTATCGAAATTATTTCATCACCATAGGAATAGCTAACTCCTGAAACATCGTTATTACTAATAATAAAGGCAATCTCTTCGAAATAGCGATCTGCTATAATAATACCGGTTAAAGGAGATTCTATATCCCCCATTCTAAGGTCTTCGGAAATAATTAGTGGCATTGCCGCAAATACTTCACGAGTAATAACCATATCAATAAGTGCATCTTCGAGCATACTTGGGTAGTGTGATTTGAAAAATAGATTTGGATCTGTCTTATAGAAAAAATAGGAGGGTTCTTTAACAAACTTGTTCTTGTATTTTCCGGCGCCCCAGGTTGGATCAAATAGGAAGGGCGCACCGTCAATGACGGCAACATTCCACATATGACTTTTCTTAAAGGGTCTTCCAATATCGTTAAAATTTGTTTTTATATCGCCTTTTACTAGGTAATTGGAAATACCTTGTAATTCGCACAGTTTTTCAAATAGCATTGCATAGCCTTCACAGACCGCGATTCCTTTCTTAAGCGTCCTTTTAATTATTTTTGCCCGTGTATTTTCTTCTTTAGCATTTCGTTCGCGATAGTCTTTAAAGCTATAGTTAAACTGTTTGTACTCAGCAGGGTCATAAGCGACATTCTGAATTATCCAGCTATAGATTCCACGCACCTTTTCTTCTTCGGAATGAAAGTCTCGCGTTATAAATTTTGACAATTCTTCTGGAGATTCGAAGGACGCTTGGTACAATAATATAGTTGCATCTATTCTCTCATAATCCTGAGCAAAAATTGGAGATTGCAGTACGACAAAGATTACAATCATTGAAAACTTTCCAATACTTCGAAAGCAACTTTGATGTAACTTCTCTATGTGAGTTCGTAGAAAAATTCGACCCAATGAATTTATATTCAATTTCATTTTTTTTCTGAAAGTAATTTCGCGTCATTTCCTGCTACTCCAATGGCAGAATAATCTAATTTCCAATTGATCGTTTCAACCAGAGTTTCCATTAGATAAATTGTATCCATAGCTTGCTTTGACGCTTCTTCCATTAAACCACTTTCTGGAACCTTATCAATGATGTGCTGCTTCGCCTCACTTGTGATTTCGGTCAAATCGGAAGCAGTAAAAGGATTCGCCCAACCCTGTTTTTTATCATAATATCTAAAATCTGTTTCAACAGACATCAATTGCGGTTCTGGAAAATTCGTTAGTGTCACCGTTCGAGTTTTGTTATTAGCGTCCATTTTAATTTTTGTGAGATCAAAGCCAATAAAAGCTTTAGCCTCAATTAAAATGATTGCTTTCTTTTTTCCTAAAATAAGACTGAGCCACTTCTCTTTTACATTCTCATAATGGTATATTTCAGAAAAGTCACCTTCCACAGTAATGAACTTACATACCTTTTTAATTTTGTCCATTAAAATAATCGACTGTGAGCTTGTATTTTCCTTTTTTGATTTAAAATTAAAACGAGTGAAAATAAAGTAAGCTAAAATAGCACCAACGGCCAGACCTATAAACAATTGTTCCATATTAGATTTTTCGAAATTTATCCAAATGAGTTCTCTCTTCATCTTCCAATGTATTCTTGGTTTGCAGGATACTATATAATACCGGCCTGCTAGGTGACGCATCATTATGAAATGGCGCAATTTGAAGATTCAACATATAACTACCGTCTTCAATTTTATTTGGGACATATATAAACTCTGTTATCGTAGCGTCAAACCTAGTTGCTTCGGGATAATTCCAGAAGGCTCTATGAGCTAATAGCAATCCGTCATCTTTTTCTTTGTCTACAGAAGGTAAATCGATCAACAAGTGTTTCACTCCCAATCGCCGCAGGAATTTAGCAGCTGCTTCGCTCAAATACGGCCAATTTGTATTTGAATATTTTTGATTTTTTTTAGATTTAATATTCGGGAGTGTTCTAATTACGACAGCTTCAGGAGTTTTTCCTGATAATAATTTTTTAATCTGTTTTGCCGAAATGAACAGATCTTCTTCTTTCGACTCAGGGGCGACCGTAATCACTTCAGCAAAAAAGAAAAAACGCTTTATGGCATTATTTACCGAATAAAACTCTTCAGAAATATGACCTACGCATTCGGTGTGAGTACCATGGGCATGCGGATTAAAATAAATATTATTGAAATTCACGGAAGCCCCTTCACTTACCTTTGCAACCCATTCTCCAATTTGAACGGGTTCAATCCTTGGAGGATCTAAATACCAAGCCTCAGGGTTTTTTTCAGACGCCCTTAACCGAATAGATATATCTATAGGATTAGCGAGGTCCACAGTAATGTGTTTATTGTCTATTTCAATTGTAGTTTTCAAATTATATATTTCTGAATTCAGCCTAAATTTACTAAGAATAAACTTGAAGCAATGCCATCACTTAAAAATTTACCCTTTTTTGAGACTTTTAACACATTATCTTCAAGGAATAATAGTTTGTTAGATAAAGCTTCTTCAGCTTGTTCTAATAAGTAATCGTGAAACACTTTTCCGAAGTTATCCTCAATTTTTTTAAGTGACAATCCCCATTTGGTGCGCAAGCCCGTCATAATATATTCGTTAAACTTATCTTTTTTAGAAAGAACTTCCCGCTCAATGGGTAAGGAACCAGCCTCGATTCCCTTTATATATTTGGTGTTATTATTTATATTCCAACTTCGAGTATCACCGTCATAACTATGGGCAGAGGGCCCTATCCCTAAATAAGATTTCCCCTGCCAATACCCTGTATTGTTTTGTGAATAATAGCCTTCAATTGAGAAATTGGAAAATTCATAGTTTTCATATCCGGCGGCTTCACTCGTCGATAACAACAATTTATAATGCTCTTCTGCGACATCATCTTCCACAGGGGGGACGATCCCTTGTTTTATAAAAGTTTCCAATGCCGTTCTAGGTTCTACCGTTAAAGCATAACATGACAAATGCGGCACTTTTAAAGACAGAGCGATCTTCAAATTCTCTTGCCAACGTTCTTTGCTCATCCCAGGAATTCCATAAATAAGATCAATACTTATATTATCAAAATAGCGCAAAGCCTCTTTTATTGAATACATCGCTTCGGAAGCATTATGAGCGCGATTCATCAATTTTAAATCCTCTTCAAAAAAGGACTGAACACCAATGCTTAAGCGATTTATCGAACTCTGTGAAAGCTGAAGAATGACATCTTTGGTTAAATCATCTGGGTTGGCTTCAAGTGTAATCTCTGGGTCTTCAGAAATATAAAAATTGGAGGTAACAACATCGATAATTTGTTCCAATTCTTCCAAAGTCAATAAACTTGGTGTGCCACCACCAAAATAAATAGTCTGAATTTCTTCCTTAATCTCGGCTTTCCGAAGTATTAATTCCTTACAAATAGCAGCTACTAATTCGCTTTTCTTCTTTAAAGAAGTTGAAAAATGAAAATCACAATAATGACAAGCTTGTTTGCAAAATGGGATATGAATATAGATTCCGGACACTGGCAATGGGTTAATGATTCAATGAGTAATGAGTAATGAGTAATGAGTAATGAGTAATGAGTAATGAGTAATGAGTAATGAGTAATGAGTAATGAGTAATGAGTAATGAGTAATGAGTAAAATTATGTTTTATTTATATGAAATTGATATTCTAGCTGGAAATTTGTACAAATAATAGTAACACAAGTCTTTGTGCTTGTTGATGAAAATGTGTCACTTCGAGTGAATTAAACGGATGTGAATCCGTTAAATTAGTATCGAGAAGCTCATTCAAATATCGATAAAGTTTAATTGTTTGGATGGTTAGATGGTTAGATGGTTAGATGGTTAGATGGTTAGATGGTTAGATGGTTAGATGGTTAGATGGTTAGTAAAATGTGATTTTTAAACTATCATTACAAGAATTAATGAATTAACTTTTTACTTCAACAATCAAAAATCAACAATCGGCAACGTGTCCTTAGAAGCTTCAGCGAAGGGGGAGATCAACAAAAAAATGTTCCTTTCAATCTGTGATTACACAGTTCAACAAATCAACTTTTTCCGCTTTTCACTGGCTACTGGTTCCTGACTACTATTTATTAATTTTCCCTTCATTCTGTTTTACAAAGGCAGACCATCCGCTATAACTTTTACCAATATCCATTTTCCCTGAATTGTAGAAATGGCAAACAGCGGCGGCCAATCCATCTGTACTATCAAGATTTTTCGGTAATTCTTTCAATGTCAATAGACTCTGAAGCATTTTAGCGACCTGCTCCTTACTCGCGTTTCCATTTCCTGTAATGGCCATTTTTATCTTTTTCGGAGAATATTCGGTAATCGGAATCTCACGGGAAAGACCCGCAGCCATTGCCACCCCTTGAGCTCTACCTAGCTTTAGCATAGATTGTACGTTCTTTCCGAAGAAAGGAGCTTCAATAGCAATCTCATCGGGATTGAAGGTGTCGATAAGTTCGACTGTTCTCTCGAAAATTAATTTAAGTTTTAAATAATGATCACTATATTTTGTAAGTATAAGTTCATTTAGCTGCAAGAACTGCATCTTTTTCCCTACTACTTTAATAAGTCCGAAACCCATGATGGTAGTTCCTGGATCAATCCCTAGAATAATTCTTTCTGTTTTCATAAATTATTGACAATCATACCAATTAACAAATGAAATAAGCCTAATCATTCGCTTCTATTGCACTTATATTTCAAGATAAAATAAAACCATAGCTAAGGCTATTCTTTTATTTTCTATTTCATCCAAGCACATTATAATTCAAATTATTTAAGGCTTATTTCACTCGCCAATTGGTATTCCACAAACTCAGTGTGACACACTCGGAGGTATATTGTAAATTGCAATCAATGTTATTTGATTCCAACAAATCTAAACAATATCTCCTGCTTGCTCTAAAAGTAATTATTCTGGCGGTTACTTTCGGCTATATTTATATAAAATTAACGCAAGATACTTCCTTAGCATTTAAAGATTTCACTGCAAATTTATCATTTGATCGAAGAAGTGCCCTTTTCCTTTTTTTATTTATTTTTCTAGCCGCCGGGAACTGGTTTTTTGAAATATTAAAATGGAAAACAGTAACTTCAATCGTGGCCCCTATCTCATTTAAAACAGCTTTACAACAAAGTCTGTCGGCACTTACCGTTTCTTTAGCTACTCCAAATAGAATTGGAGATTATGGGGCCAAGATCATGTATTTCCCTTCTAATAAGCGAAAACAGATATTGTTACTCAACTTTTTTTCTAATGCTGTTCAAATGACAATTACTTGTATTTTTGGGTTTATAGGGGTATTCTACACCCTGCAAAAATTTAGTATTGAATATTCGAGAACCAAGTTGATTTTATTCTTAATATGTATCTTGCTTTTAGGGGCCGTCGGTTATTTGTTTAAAGAAAAACAGCTTCTTTTAAAAGGATTAAGCATCTCGAGTGTTCTTAGTTATCTTTCGAAAATTCAAAGAAGTATTAAAATGAAGGTGGGGATTTACGCATTGATTCGATATTTTATTTTCAGCTTTTTATTCTATTCACTATTGTTGTTTTTTGGTGCAGAAATTAGCTTTTCTGAAGCTATCCCACTCCTATTTAGCATGTATTTATTCGTTTCTGTTATCCCAACTATTTTTATATTCGATTTAGTGGTTCGAGGCGGAGTAGCAGTTTGGCTGTTTTCAATGGTTGGAGTGAGTGAACTAACCATTCTCTCAACAGTGCTGTCAATGTGGTTACTCAATTTTGTATTTCCTGCAATTTGGGGGAGTTTTTATGTCGCTAATTATAAACTCGAGAGAAGATGATCTATTTGTTTATTGGCGTTGGGTTTCTTTATTTACTCTCATTGGGAATGCTAATTATCGGATTTCGGAAACTCCCTGTGTTTCCCCAAGAGTTACTTCCCGAAAAAACGAAATTCTCGATTGTTATTCCGTTTAGAAACGAAAGTGAGAACCTTCAGGGTTTATTAGAATCACTTCAGAAAATAAAATATCCATCCCATTTATTTGAAGTGATCTTTGTTGACGATGCTTCCGAAGACAATTCAGTAGAAATAATTAATCAAGCATTTAATAAAAACCCAGGCTTCGATAATTTCCAGGTTATTAAAAATGAAAGACATTCGGCATCTCCAAAAAAAGATGCAATTACGGCTGCTATAGCCATTTCAAAATATGAGTGGATCCTTACTACAGACGCAGATTGTATTCTACCATCTACCTGGCTAAATGCTTATGACTCTTTCATTCAAAAAAAGGGAGCAATACTGGTCGCTGGTCCAATATTGTATAAATCCAATGAATCGATCCTTGGGCAATTTCAGAAATTTGATGGATTGAGTCTGCAACTGGTGACCATGGGATCTTTTGGTTGGCAAACCCCTATTTTATGTAACGGTGCCAATTTAGCTTACAGAAAAAAAGCTTTTTATTCAGTGCAGGGTTTTTCTGAAAACAATCATATTGCAAGTGGTGATGATATTTTCATTATGGAAAAAATACTGAAAATTGATCCTTGCGAAGTTCACTTCTTAAAGTCTGAAGAAGCTATTGTAGAAACATTGCCACAAAGTAGTTGGAACGACTTAATCGATCAGCGAATTCGGTGGACTTCTAAAACAGTCGGACAAAAATCATCATTTTCCAAACCTCTAGGCATGTTGGTATTTCTAACCAACTCTCTGATTTTAATCGGTCTTATTTACTCCGTCATTAGACCCG
>JBLHIC010000053.1:0-16782 GCA_047614245.1 Flavobacteriaceae bacterium | reverse complement strand
AGTACTATGTCCAACTTTTGAAAAAGGTGGACAAAACTCCTGCGGAGGTTTTAATGGATAAAAGGATTAGAGTTTCAAATTCATTGAAAACATTTCTCCTATTTCAATCGTATATTAGCTATAATTTCAAAATTGCATAATGATAGGTTTATTGTCCTTGCTTTTTATTTTATTTCTTTCATCTACTAATATAGAGCAAGTAGTTAAAGAGTTTCACGATTTGCAAACAAGAGAATCTGAAGTCGAATTTATTCAAAATTATACGCAAAGTTCGCAACCTTCTATTTTAGCATATGTATGCGCCGTTGAAATGAAACAAGCTAAATACAGCTACAATCCTATTTCAAAACTCCGAAGCTATAAGCGCACTAGGAGAAAACTAGACTCGCTAATTACTTTCAATCCGACTGATGTCCATTTAAGATACATTCGTCTAGTTTTACAGGAGAAAACACCTAGTTTTTTGGGTTACAATGAGTATATTGAGGAGGACAAAAAATTTCTTATTAATAAACTGGAAATTATTGATTACTCAGATTATTTAGATTTATACATTTATAACAATACTTCATTATGATGGTAGTCTCATACATTATGATTGTACTGGTAACCTATCTTCTCATGGAAGTGGCTACCTGGCTTATCCACAAGTACGTCATGCACGGGTTTCTTTGGTATCTTCACGCCGATCATCACCAACCTAAATATCAAAATGTTTTTGAAAAAAATGACGCTTTTTTTATCATAGGGGCTATTCCGAGTATTACCTTGTTCTATTTTGGGGTAAATCCAGAACTGAATTATAAATTTTTTATTGGACTTGGAGTACTAGGTTACGGTATTACCTATTTCATAGTTCACGATGTCTTGATTCATCAAAGGTTTAAATGGTTCAAGCACACCAAAAATGTGTATCTATTAGGGCTGAGGAAAGCACACAAAATTCATCACAAGCACTTGGGCAAAGAAGATGGAGAATGTTTTGGCATGTTAAATGTCCCTAAAAAATATTTTAGAAAAATATCCAGAAAATGATACCTCTTTACTTTATAGTTCTTCTAGCCTCAGGAATTGTACCAGTTTTGTTTTCCATTTTCGGAATTGACTTTATTAAAAACTGGAAAAACTTCACCATATCGACCAGTATTGTGGCAGTCATCTTTCTGGTTTGGGATGCCTTTTTTACAGCACAAGGGATATGGGGTTTTACAGAGGAATATTGCTTGGGAATTTATTTCTTGAAAATGCCGATAGAAGAGTGGATGTTTTTTTATGTGATCCCGTTTTGCAGTCTATTCGCACATTTTGCACTTTTCTATGCTTGCCCTAATCTTAAATTAAGTAAAACAACAACACGCTACATTTCAATAGCCCTAATCGGGATTGCTCTTGTTTTAATCCTTGTCTTTTACCCAAAAACATATACCCTTGTTAATTTTTCTTTTTTATTAGTCGTACTAATCCTTGGAATACTCTTTAAAATTGAACTCTTACAACAATTTTACATTTCGTTCTTAGTCATACTTATCCCATTTTTTATAGTGAACGGAATCTTGACTGGACTCATTACTGACATACCCGTTGTATGGTACAATAATACAGAGAACCTAGGTATTAGACTCATTACTATACCCGTTGAAGATATTGGATACGCCTTTACTATGCTCTTCGGAAATTTAATGATTTTCGATTCCCTGACTAATAAAAAGAACCAATAAGCAAATTGTACCTATACCACAATAAAATAAAGCAACGAATAAAAAAATAATGAACTAGAAGCTTACGAATATGTCGAGAAATACAAGCAAATAGTACCCTGTCTGATACTCCGTTTCACTACTCCCCCTATTTAAGCCCAATCCGAGAACACCGATTTAAGGAGTATGAACTACTTTTGGATCAGATAAAATGAGCTGGGTTTCAGAAAAATAGCGATTTGACCATATAATGTCGCATGTAATTTGTTTACATAATCAAACTGTCATAACACAATAGTTAAAAGAACTAGAAGCTTGAATAATTTTGATGTTATTATTGGGGGTGGCCCGATAGGAATTGCCTGTGGTATTGAAGCTGAAAAGAGAGACTTTTCTTATCTAATCATAAAAAAAGGAACCATTGTTAATTCTCTATTCAGTTATCCAGAAGGAATGACCTTTTTCTCTAGCTCCGATAAGTTAGAAGTTGATAACATCCCATTTATTAGTAAAAATGCCAAACCATATAAATCGGAATCCCTTGAGTATTAACGACGTATTGTAACATCAAAAGATCTAAACATCAACCTTTTTGAAAGTGTTCTCTAGGTTGAAAAAGAATCAGAAATCTATCAGATTAAAACTTCAAAAGACGCTTACACCCCATCAAACGTAGCAGTGGCTACCGGGTTTTATGACATCCCTAATTTATTGAATGTTCCTGGGAAATCCTTACCGAAAGTATCTCACTATTACAAAAACCCTCATTATTATGCTCGGCAGCAGCTTGCAATTGTAGGTTCCAGTAATTCATCGGTTGATGCTGCTTTGGAGGTTTATCTTAAAGGAGGCTATGTTACTATGATTATTAGAAGAGAAAAGGTTAGTGACCGTGCAAAGTATTGGGTAAGACCAGATATTATAAACCGTATTGAAGAAGGCAGTATTGAGGTATATTACAACGCACAAATTGAAGAAGTTCTGGATGACGAAGTGATTATTAATCAGAACAAGCAATCGATAAGCATTAAAAATGATTATGTTTTGGCGCTGACAGGCTATCAGCCAAATTTTGATTTCTTACAAAAAATAGGCGTTAAGTTATCCTCGGACCAAAAAAAGAAACCTTTATATAACAGTGAGACTATGGAAACAAATAGCAGTGGCATTTACCTAGCCGGTGTTATTTGTGGTGGTATGGAAACTCATAAATCGTTTATAGAAAATTCTAGAATTCATGCGCCCTTAATTATGGATGCTATTAAAGCTAATATTTAAATTAACAAATAAAAACGAACGCCTGATGGGACATTTGAATGTTAATTGGCACAATATCTCTAATTATTCAAAACGAGCTTATACCCTACCCCACGAATGTTC
The DNA here is from genome assembly GCA_047614245.1 of Flavobacteriaceae bacterium. Taxonomy (GTDB): domain Bacteria; phylum Bacteroidota; class Bacteroidia; order Flavobacteriales; family Flavobacteriaceae; genus Ulvibacter. The sequence goes on along the minus strand of JBLHIC010000053.1, from coordinate 13,705 downwards.
ACAATTTTCACGCTTGAATCACCTTCAAGCTTCTTCCGCAGTTTAGATATAAAAACATCTAGAGTTCTGCCAACATAGTCGCCTTCGTCACCCCACACTTCATTTAAAATAACCTCTCTCTCAATACCTGTATTAACCGAGTTATGAAGTAAAATTAGTAGATCAGCTTCTTTGCTTGTCAACTCCGTTTTTTGATTTTTAAATAATAACTCCGTATTCCTCTTGTCAAACCGATAGGCTCCTAAGGGAATCAAATTGGGATCTTTGATTGCACTAGGTCTATTTTGCCAAAGAAAAATAAAGAACCCAACAAAAAAGATTAGAAGTAAAGAGATTAAAGAATACGTTACTGGACCTACTTTTGCCGCTGAAACTTCAGAAACATCACTCAATGATACTGAATCCATCAAAGTAAATAAAATACTATAACAGGATTTGGGAAGATCCCTACCCCCGCAAGGGACGATGTCCAATTTCTCAGTATAACCCATTTCAAAAATATAAACCACCTCCCTAGTTTCACATTCTTCCACCTCAACAATATAGCTTTTCGCAATTCCTGTTTCCTTGACAATGCGATCAAAGGTATCTACAAGTTCTTGTGGTTTGAATTCAAATTCAGATTCGAATACAATTTTATACCGGTCATTCTCCCTAACAATAGGTAAAACTCGAGAAATACTATCTCTTGAACTCAGTAAGACTTGATGCCCTATCATTCTCAATGACACTTCAATATGTCTCTCATCTTGTTTATCCTGAGCAATAGCATTGGGAATAAAGAACAAAATGCAGACAAAAGTGAACAACCCTATTTTAAACTGTTTTAGGCTCATTCTACAAAGCTATTCGTTTATGAATCATACAGAAATGTTTTACACAGAATTTACAATAATTTACACTTGATATAGCTTTTGAAGCAGCTTTCAACAATATATTTGATGATAAATAAGCATTAAATAAATTCAGATATGAGAAAGAACATTTTAATTTTAAGCGGAGTACTTGTAACATTTAGCCTATTAGCTTATGGCGTTATTGACTCAAAAGATTCAGTAACAGATCAAGAAATTGCATCGAATATCGTGCTCAATCGAGTCGATAAAGAAATCAAAGAAAATTTTAATGTTAAGGCATATCCAGATTTTGCCTACGACGTAGGTTCTAGATTCATGTCAAGAGTAACGAAAGAAGACCTTCATAAAGCGAAATCAATCCTTGATATTCTTCCGAAGGAACAAACCGATCCAGTCTTTCGATATAAAACTGTAAGTGTTATTATTCTTGATGATTATAGACAAACAGATAAAAGAGAAATTGGTTATAGTGAAGTACTAACTGAAGCTCAAATCAAACTCCTACAATCAACCGATTATTCAACAAATTTCTTAATCAGAGCCGAGTTTCAGGAGATGAACAATGACGTTAATAACTTAGTAAACAATTACTTCACCCCTCACATGACAGTTGTTCCGGAAAATGAAGCTGTATATGTAAATGGGAAAGATGCACTCATCGATTACCTTAAAGAAAACAGTAAAGAAAAGACAACCATTGTAAATGAGAGAAAGTTGAAGTCGGGTAGAATATTTTTCACCGTTACTAAAAAAGGGGATATTTCAAATGTTAATCTCACGTCAACATCGGGCTATCCTTCAATAGATCTTTATATGATTGAACTAGTTAAGTCCATCTCAGGAGCCTGGGAAGCTGCGACAAATTCTAACGGAGATAAAGTAGAACAAGAACTTGTCTTTTCCTTTGGCACCATTGGTTGCTAAGTACGGAATGACATTTTAATTTTGGAATGCTTCTTTATTTAAGTGAGAATTCAATAGAATTAGTGAATCCATTAATTACTTATTAAAGAAGCTTTTCGAAATGAATCTAATAAAACCGGAATGTCAAAATTTAATTAAAAATCTTCACCAGTAACTCTTTCAGTAAATCGGCCTGTGATAAATTTGCAGCGCCTACTCCCTTACTTTTCATATCAATTTCCCGAATCGATGAAATAATAGCACTTACATTTTTCATTGGATAATTTCGCGCCGCCACCTGATAATCCTTTACAAAGTACGGACTCACTTTTAGCGCCTTTGCTGCATCTCCTTTATTAGTAAGCGAGTGGTACTTCAATATTTTAGCAAAAAAACCATATAGCAGCCCTACAGTCATTGGCAACGGATTGTGTTTCGGATTCTGAGCAAAGTACTGCGTGATCGCAAATGCCTTTTTTACATTTTTATCACCTATTGCCTTTAGAAGCTCAAAATTATTAAAATCCTTACTAATCCCTATATTTTCTTCAATGAGCTGCGGTGTAATTTGATCACCGGGCTGTATAATAAGTCGTAACTTTTCCAGTTCATTGTTAATCTTTCTGAGATCATTTCCTAAAAACTCCACCAGCATTTGTGAAGCTTTAGGTGTTATAGTATGTCCTCGACCAGATAACACCCGACGAATCCAATCTGGCACCTGATTGTCATATAACTTTTTACTCTCAAAAAGAACGCCGTCTTTAGCTATGGCCTTTGATAGTTTTTTCCGTTTGTCAAGGGTTTTGTATTTATAACAAAATACTAATACGGTAGTTGGTTGTGGGTTATCCACATAAGCGACCAAGTTCTCAATAGTGCGTGACAGATCTTGAGCTTCTTTCACAATAATTACTTGTCGCTCTGCCATCATTGGATATCTTTTCGCATGGCTTATAATGTCATCAATAGAAACATCGAGACCGTATAGAACCATTTGATTAAATCCTTTCTCTTCTTCTGAAAGAATCGAATTCTCTATAAACTCGGCGATTGCATCAATATAATAGGCCTCTTCTCCCATTAAAAAATAAACACTTTTAATGTCTCCTTTTTTAATATCGTTTACAATTTTTTTGACTTCTTCGCTTGGCATTATCTTATTGTAAGTTCGAATTTATTTCCAGACTTCTTGATTTCTCGATTGCAGCTGTTTTTAACAAAGACAGGTTCAATGGACAATTCCTTAGAAAATTATGATATTATTCAAGGAAACTGTTTCTTTGTTTTATGCAGAAATTAAATTTCCCAGAATATGAATTTCGTTTCAAAAGTAAGGAAAACAAACGATTGATTTTTGACGAAATAAGAAAAAAATTTATCATTCTTACGCCCGAAGAATGGGTTCGACAACATGTAATTAGATATTTAGTTTTAGATAAAAATTACCCCGCTTCTCACCTCAGCGTTGAGAAACAACTAAAACTACATGAAACGGTAAAACGATATGATATCGTGGTATACAATCGGGACGGAGGAATTGAACTTATAGTTGAATGCAAAGCGCCTAGCATTAAAATATCACAAGACACCTTCGACCAAATTGCTCGCTATAATTTTGTTTTAAATGCAAACTTATTGATGGTTACTAACGGGCTTGAACATTATTTTTGCAAAATGGATTTTGAAGCCGAAAAATATGAATTCATAAAAGAGCTGCCGTAACATAATTTACAAAAGTTAATCTTGTACCAAGTTAATTTATAAATGTCGTATTAAAAATTTGAATGATAAATTGGTATTTCAAGTTCAATACAAAATAAACCCTTTACTTTGCGTCGCATGAATGTAGCGGTTGTCATACTAAATTGGAATGGTAAAAAGTTGCTCCAGCAATTCTTGCCTTCCGCAGTAAAATATTCTAAAGAAGCGACGGTTTATGTTGCCGACAATGCCTCTACAGACGACTCAATTTCTTTTATTTCTGAAAACTTTCCGACTGTAAAAATCATTAAAAATAAAAGCAACGGTGGCTACGCGAAGGGATATAACGATGCTCTAAGAAGTCTTTCCGAAGATATTTTCGTTCTAGTAAACAGCGATGTTGAAGTAACTGAAAATTGGTTAGGACCCGTTCTATACGAGTTCAAAAACGACGCCAAGCTAGTGTCAGCTCAACCAAAAATTCTTGACTTTAACAATAAAGATTATTTTGAATATGCGGGCGCGGCCGGTGGTTTTATCGATAAGTATGGATATCCGTTCTGCAGAGGTCGTATTTTTGATACTCTCGAGAAAGATGAGGGGCAATTTGATGATGTTAAAGAAATTTTCTGGGCGACTGGTGCCTGTCTATTTATTAGAAAAACTGCTTTTCAAGAAGTTGATGGTTTCGATGAAGACTTTTTTGCGCATCAAGAAGAAATAGATCTTTGTTGGCGATTACTTTCAAAAGGTGGAACTATTAAATATGTTGGAGCGTCTAGTGTTTTCCATATTGGCGGAGCAACATTGGGTGCTGCAAATCCGAAAAAAACCTTTTATAATTTCAGAAATACCCTATTGGTTCTGATAAAAAACGTTCAAGGATCAAAACTCTGGCTTATTCTTTTCGTAAGATTACTATTAGATGGAATCGCAGGAATTCAGTTTTTATTACAGGGGAAACCAATACATATGTTAGCCATTATAAAGGCACACTTTAGTTTTTACGCATTGTTTTATAAAATGTTCAAAAAGAGGCAATTAAAAACAATATATTTAGATTATAATTTTGTAAATTCAATTGTCTGGGATTATTTTTTTCTCAAAAAGAAAACGTTTAGAAAACTTTAATAATATTTTCCATAAAGTATTGTTAATGCATAGGTAAACTCCAGGACCTTTTAATAATTTTGATTAACTTAAAACTACAACACAATCATGAAAAAATTCCTTATTCTTAGCATCGCCTCGAGCCTGCTCTTTGCTTCCTGTATCTCTAAAAAAGAATTTGCCAATCTGGAAGGAAAATACAAAAACTCACAGGATTTATTAAATACAGCTACTGTAAAATTAAACAGCTGCCTTACTGATAAGGCAACTGCTGAAGCCAGAGCAAGTTCTTTGGAAGATAGGTTAGCAGACATGAAGCAAACTAATGAGAACTTAATTCAAAGTTCAAAAGATCTTACAATGCTTACTTCTAAAGGAGCTGAAAATCTAGAAAAATCTCTTGAAAGCATGAAAGAGAAAGATCTTAAAATTACACGTTTACAAGACGCCCTTACTAAAAAAGATAGTGTCACATTGGCTCTGGTAACTAGTTTAAAACGTGAAGTTGGCATGGACGATCCGGACATTGAAATTAACGTAGAAAAAGGAGTGGTTTATATATCTCTTGCAGATAAATTATTGTTTAAGAGTGGAAGCTATGATATTACTACAAGAGCTAATGAGATCCTTGGAAAAGTTGCTACAGTAGTAAATGGAAAACCTAATTTCGAATGCATGGTAGAAGGGCATACAGATGATGTACCTTTCAAGAAGGGTCTTTTATTAGACAACTGGGATTTGAGTGTTAAAAGAGCTACAGCCATTGTTCGTGCTCTAGAAGGTCTTGGTATCAGTCCAGATCGTTTGGTTGCTGCTGGGCGTAGTCACTATGTGCCTTTGGTGCCAAATACTACTGCATCGAATAGATCTACAAATAGACGTACACGTATTTTAGTACTACCGAAAATTGATCAGTTTTATGATATGATCGAAAAAGAAATGAAAAACCTTTCGGGTGAATAGTGACATCAAAATTGTCGCATAGATAAATTATAAACTCCGCCTCGAGCGGAGTTTTATTTTTGAAAGAAAATCAACAATGTTAACCCAATAGGATTTCGAACTTCAAGTTGAAAAATAAAATCGAGCAAATTATAGCCTATTTTTTTTATAATCATTGAAGCAGTAAGGTTCAATTTTCCAAATAAAAACTGTATTTTTAAACCTATTGGAATGAACTCGGCTTTTTATAGAAGCAATTAACCTTTAATTATACTATCATTATGAAAAAAATTACGATTCTAGCTATTTCAGCACTCTTTATGTTTCCGTCCTGCATTTCGGGTAAAAAATACAAGGAAATGGAAGGTAAATATACTCAGACTAAAGACCTATTAAACACTGCCACAGTAAAATTAAATAGCTGTTTAAGTGATAAAACTATTTCCGAAGCACGTGCCAAGTCACTTGAAGAGAGACTCGCCGATATAAAAAAAACAAATAGTGATCTTATTCAAAGTTCGAAAGATTTAACAATACTTACTACAAAGGGAGCAACAAATCTTGAAAAATCTCTTGAAAGCTTGCAAGAGAGAGACCTTAAAATTACACGTTTACAAGATGCTATTACTAAAAAGGATAGTGTCACATTGGCCTTAGTAACTAGTTTAAAACGTGAAGTTGGTATAAACGATCCAGATATTGAGATTAATGTCGAAAAAGGAGTTGTCTTTATATCTATTGCAGATAAATTACTCTTTAAAAGCGGAAGCTATAACATAACCAGTAAAGCGGGCGTAGTTTTAGGTAAAGTAGCCACTGTCGTTAATGGAAAACCTGATTTTGAATGTATGGTAGAAGGTCACACAGATAATGTACCATATAAAAAGGGAGTATTATTGGATAACTGGGATTTAAGTGTAAAAAGATCTACAGCCATCGTCCGAAAACTTGAAAGCTTAGGAGTAGCTCCTGGTCGCTTAATTGCTGCTGGACGAAGCCATTATGTGCCTTTAGTTCCAAATGATTCAAGAGAAAATAGAAGTAAGAATAGACGCACACGGATTGTTGTACTTCCAAAAATTGATCAGTTTTACGATATGATCGAAAAAGAAATGAAGAGTCTTGCCGCAGATGAGGGTAATTAATCTTTACTAAAAATAACCAATAAAAGAGACTGCCTAGAAAGCGGTCTCTTTTTTTTGATTATGTTTTCCTTAAAGTTTTATATCGAATAATCAAACATAGTAATGAGAAATCATTCTTAACCTTCGCGTAGATATAATTTATATTTCCAAACTTCCTTTCCCTTCTCTTAGCAATACTGGCTCTTCCCCAGTTAAGTCGATTACTGTTGAAGGAATATTGTCACCATAACCGCCATCTATAACAACGTCCACCAGATGATCCCATTTCTCGTATATTAACTCAGGATCTGTGGTATATTCGATCACTTCGTCTTCATCATAAATTGAAGTTGAAATAATTGGGTTCCCTAGTTCGTGTACAATTGCCTGCACGATACTGTTTGCTGGCACCCTAATCCCTACCTCCTTCTTTTTCTTAAAAACATTGGGTAGATTATTATTTCCCGGTAAAATGAAAGTATATGGACCCGGTAAAGCCCGTTTTAATATTTTGAAAGTGGTAGAATTTATTTGCCGCACATAGTCTGATAGGTTACTTAAGTCCTTACAAACAAATGAAAAATTTGCCTTTTCAAGTTTTACTCCTTTCAATTTAGCAACTCGCTCTAAAGCTCGAGTGTTTTTTATATCACAACCCAGCGCATATACCGTGTCACTAGGATAAATAACTAAGCCACCCTTCCTAATAATATTTACTACCCTTTTTATATCCTTCGGATTCGGGTTTTCTTCATAGATTCTGATAAACTCGGCCATTATTAATGAGCATTTATAAATTTATGTAATAAAAGTTGGATAAATAAAAATTCGCCTTTAGTTTCAATCGTGAAAATTTAGCGTTTATAGCACGATAAACATCAGCTAATTACATTCAATTTCGCAAAGCGAAGCAACAACTTTTTAAGTCCGCCGTTTTCAAAATTAATTTCAGCCTTAGTATCTGCACCAACACCCTCAATTTTAGCAATAAGGCCCTTTCCAAATCGTACATGTTCCACTACAGTACCAACCTCTAAATTTGCTTCAGCAGCATTGAAATTTTTAGCTGCCGAACTTGATACAGGTTTTAATCGTCTAAGTTTTCGCAACTGCTCCGTATTTGGTCCTGTTGGAGCTGCACCTGCTATAGGCTTTCGCTGACGTAATTTACTTTTATCGACCTCATCAAAAATATCTGCATCGAGTAATGGTTTATAGCGATGCTCAGTAATGGGTGTTAAATATTCCAAATATGCTGCATCTATCTCTTCTATGAAACGACTAGGCTCGGCATCAATCAATTTACCCCAGCGATATCGCGTTTGTGTATATGTCAAATAAGCTTGTTTTTCAGCGCGGGTAACTGCAACATAAAACAAACGACGTTCTTCTTCTAACTCACTACGAGTATTCATACTCATTCCACTTGGAAACAAATCTTCTTCCATTCCCACTACATACACATAAGGAAACTCCAATCCCTTCGCCAAATGCACCGTCATAAGTGCAACTCTATCCTCATCTCCTTTATCATTATCCAAATCGGTAGCCAAAGCTACATCTTCCATAAACTCGGCTAAGGTACCATTCGCATCTGCTAGCTCTTTTTGCTCTTCCACAAAATCCCGCATCCCATTCAATAACTCTTCAATATTTTCTATCCTCGCAATACCTTCAGGTGTTCCGTCTTTCTTCAATTCCTGAACTAGGCCGGTCTTTTTTGTTACGTATTCTGTAATCTGAAAGGCATCAGAGCTTTCATTAGTAATTTGAAAGCTTTTAATCATCATTGCGAAGTTGATGAGCTTCGTCTTAGTACCACTGTTGATTTTTAGATCAATCTTTTCGAGATTCTCAAGAACCTCGAACATCGTACGACCGTAATGTTTTGCAGCTACTATAATTTTATCCATGGTGGTACTACCAATACCTCTTGCCGGATAATTAATGACTCTCTTAAGTGCTTCTTCATCCTTCGGATTTAAAATAAGGCGCATATATGAAAGTACATCTTTAATTTCTTTCCGCTGATAAAAACTAAGTCCGCCATAGATCCTATACGGAATATCTCTCTTGCGAAGCGCGTCTTCCATCGCTCGAGACTGTGCATTGGTGCGATATAAGATTGCAAAATCTCCATTACGCACCTGATTGTTCATCTGAGTTTCAAATATAGAACTCGCAACAAATCTCCCTTCGTCTCCATCGGTCATCGTTCGATTCACCTTTATTTTTGAACCTTCATCATTTGCTGTCCAAACTACTTTATCGAGGCGAGTTTTATTTTTCTCAATAATACTGTTAGCTGCATTTACAATATTTTTCGTTGATCGATAATTTTGTTCTAGCCTAAAGACTTTGACGTCATCATAGTCTTTCTGAAAGTTCAAAATGTTATTGATATTTGCACCCCTAAAGGCATAAATACTTTGTGCATCATCCCCCACCACACAGATGTTTTGAAATTTATCACTTAATGCGCGAACAATTAAGTACTGACTGTGATTGGTATCTTGATACTCATCCACCAAAATATACCGAAAGCGATTTTGATACTTAGCTAATACTTCTGGGAAGCGAGTTAGTAGCTCGTTCGTCTTCAGCAATAGATCATCAAAATCCATCGCTCCGGCTTTAAAACAACGATCCACATACTCCTTATAAATCTCGCCTAATCTCGGGATTTTGGCCATCGCATCGGCTTCAACCAAATCCGGATTATTAAAATATGCCTTCACCGTAATGAGACTATTTTTAAAGGATGAAATTCTAGAATAGACCTGTTTATATTTATAGATATCTTTATCAAGGTGCATATCCTTAATGATAGCGCGTATTACACTTTGAGAGTCTTGGGTATCATAAATAGTGAAATTAGAGGGGTATCCTAACTTATCCGCTTCAAATCTCAATATTTTTGCAAATACACTATGAAAAGTTCCCATCCATAGATTCTTGGCTTCACTACTGCCAACTATCTGCGCAATTCGTTTTTTCATTTCACGAGCTGCTTTGTTGGTAAACGTAAGCGACAAGATACTGAATGGGTCAACACCCAAGGACATTAAATACGCAATGCGAAAAGTAAGCACACGAGTCTTCCCAGAGCCTGCTCCTGCTATCACAATCATAGCACCATCCTTCTGCAAGACAGGAGCACGCTGAGCGTCATTAAGCTGTTCTAAATAGTTTTGCAATTTCTAATTATTTTCTCAAGCAAATATGAACCGTGAAATTAAGGAAAATAGCAGGAAAGGTCTTGAAGAACTTGCAGAATTTATAAACACAAAATTAATTTTCATTCTTTATAAAATTAATATCTTTAGAAAGTTAATCATGAAACTAAGTTGAGCCTTTCTTTTAACCAAGGAAGCTCAATAAATCATTTCTCAATTTACATTATGAAAAAATACTTCTTATTATTATTGTTCTTTACAATAGCATTTACTGGAAAGGCTCAATTAGATGCCCAATTACTAAAAGATATCGAATCAATCGAGTCAAAAGTGATTGAATGGCGGCATCATTTTCATCAAAACCCGGAACTATCTAACAGAGAGTTTAAAACTGCTCAGAAGATTGCCGAGCACTTAAAATCTCTAGGGATGAATGTACAAACGGGAGTAGGAAAAACAGGAGTAGTTGCCATATTAAAAGGTGACAATCCTGGTAAAGTTGTAGCACTACGAGCGGATATTGACGGACTACCAGTTACCGAACGTAATGATTTGTCATTCAAAAGTGAGGTGGTTACCAACTTTTTAAATACCGAAACAGGTGTTATGCATGCCTGCGGTCACGATACTCACATTTCAATTCTTATGGGGGTTGCCGAAGTACTTTCAAAAAACACTAATCTTATTAACGGGACCGTTAAATTTATTTTTCAACCTGCTGAAGAAGGACCGCCACCGGGCGAAGAAGGTGGAGCGGCATTAATGATTAAAGAAGGTGTTCTTAAAAACCCTGATGTAGATGCAATTTTCGGCTTGCATATTAATTCATCTACGCCGGTAGGAACTATTCGATATAAATCAGGTGGCACTATGGCCGCTGTAGAACGCTTTGTAATAAATGTAAGTGGAAAAGGCACTCACGGATCAGCGCCTTGGACTGGTGTCGACCCTATTTTAATATCAGCCAAAATAATTGATGGTTTTCAAAGTATTATTAGCCGGGAATCAAATTTGGTAAGGGAACCTGCCGTTATTACAGTTGGAAAAATCACTAGTGGTACGCGATTCAATATTATTCCTGAAAGTGCAGAAATGATTGGAACGGTTCGAACCTTAGATCCAGATATGCGAACACACATAATTAGAAGGATGACCGAGATGGCTGCTGATATTGCTAAGGCTTATGGTGGCAGCGCTACCATTGAATGGCAAAATAACACGGCCGTTACATTTAACGATCCGGAATTAACGGCTCAAATGGTACCTACCCTTGAAACTGCTGCAGGAGCGAACAATGTAAAAACAATGAAAGCCTCTACCGGAGGGGAAGATTTCTCATTCTTTCAAGAAGTAATACCCGGATTCTATTTCTTCTTGGGTGGTATGACTCCTGGAAACAAAACTCCTTATCCTCACCATACACCAGATTTTAAAATAGACGATGCGGGAATGCTTTTAGGAGTAAAGACGCTTAGTCAACTTTCGATTGATTATTTAAATGCACAGTAGATAAGTGAAAATTAAACAAATCAACTGTTAAACAAGTTTGCATGCTGTTAATATGGTTTTAGTATTAGATTTTATAGGAGATATTGCTTGGTGGGGTTGGATACTTATTGTCATTGCCGTCGTTGCCATAAGGGATGTTTTTCAGCGTAAACATACAATCAGTCATAACTTTCCCATCTTGGGACATCTACGATATCTTTTTGAGAGTATCGGACCCGAAATGAGGCAATATTTTGTGGCCAGCAATCGTGACGAACTACCTTTTAATAGAATTGAGCGCGGGTGGATTTATGCCTCTTCCAAAAAAGAAAACAACTACGAGGGTTTTGGAACTGATCGTGATATTTATGCACATCAACATATTTTTATCAATAATGCAATGTTTCCATATAAAATTGGAAAGGACCATCCTAATGTTCAAGACAAGACATTTTTACCCTGTGCAAAAATCATGGGTGAATTCAATAAGAGAAGAAAGCCATACCGCCCCGCATCTATTATTAATATTTCGGCAATGAGTTTTGGTTCCCTTTCAGCAAAAGCTGTGGAATCCTTAAACAAAGGAGTGAAAATCGCGGGGGCTTATCACAACACTGGGGAAGGCGGATTATCACCATATCACAGTAATGGCGGAGATGTTATATTTCATTTCGGAACAGGTTACTTCGGAGTTCGCGGCAATGACGGAAACTTTTCAATGGATAAAATGATAAAGTTAGTTGAGGAGAATCCATTTATAAAAGCAATAGAACTTAAGCTTTCGCAGGGTGCTAAACCCGGAAAAGGAGGAGTGCTACCTGGAGTTAAAATCACCAAACAAATCGCAGATATAAGAGGTGTTGAAATTGGAAAAGATGTATTGTCACCACCTAATCATTCAGCTTTTGGTACCGTGGCTGAAATGGTTGAATTCATAGAAGAGATTGCGGACAGAACTGGTTTACCCGTTGGTATTAAAGCGGCTATCGGAAAATTGGAGCAATGGGAAGAACTAGCAGATATTATGAAAGCATCAGGCAAAGGACCCGATTTCATAACGGTTGATGGTGGTGAAGGCGGAACAGGTGCCGCGCCTCCTAGTTTTGCAGACCACGTATCGTTGCCCTGGGTATATGGCTTTAGTGATTTGTATCGATTATTTCAAGAAAAAGGATTAGAGGAGCGCATTGTCTTTATTGGAAGCGGAAAACTGGGATTCCCTGCAAAGGCAGCAATGGCATTTGCTATGGGAGTAGATTCCATCAATGTAGCTCGCGAAGCGATGATGAGCATTGGTTGTATTCAAGCTCAAATTTGCCATACAAATCGTTGCCCGAGTGGCGTGGCCACTCAGAATAAATGGCTCCAAAGAGGAATCGATATTCCTTTAAAAAGTGAACGCTTAGCCCAATATTTTAAAACTTTTAGAAAAGAACTTGTGGAAATTACTCATGCCGCTGGATACGAACATCCTTGTCAATTTAAAATGAGTGATATCGATGTAAACGTAGATGACCATAATCTTTCCCAAGAGCTAGACAGAACCTATCTATATAATAAAACTTCCGTACCATTTAATGGCCAGCAGGCTTTGAAAGACTGTGAATATTTGGGCGGGAATTATTCATAATGAGCTGAAGTGATAAAATTAAATACAAGCTCTTAAACTTTACCGAAAAATATTTTAAATGTGGTAAATTTGTGACCCAATATTATTTTCTATGGAAGAAGCAGCTCAAATCTTATCCTATGTCGCCTATCTATTACCAGCTATTGTGGTAGGGCTTATCGCCTATTATTTTTTCAAAGGACATACTGCCAACGAAGAAGGTCGCAGGCGCTATCTTATACAAAAGGAGGCGCAGAATAAAGTAATTCCAATGAGGTTGCAAGCTTATGAACGAATTACCTTGTTCTTAGAACGCATGGACCCTAACAAATTATTAGTTAGAGTGAAACCCTTTTCAGATGAAACCGCAAAATATGAAGAGCTTCTAATTAGGAATATAGAGCAGGAATTTGATCATAATCTTTCACAACAAATCTACCTCACTTCTGAATGTTGGAATCTTGTAAATGCTGCTAAGAATGCGACTATTCACGTTATTAGACAAGGTGCTATGCACGAAAAAAATGCGACAGCAGACAAAATGAGGGAATGGATGTTACGTAGTTTTTTGGAGGAAATCACCCCTTCACAGAAGGCTTTAACGTATGTAAGAAAAGAAGTAAGTGAATTGTTCTAGTTTCGAATTAGATCGTACGTAAAAATCCTAATTTTTTAAAAATTTTAAGGCCTCAATAGTAGAACCGCCTATCGAAATTTTCAAAAAATACATCCCTGGAGATAACTGATCGCTACTTAACGATATACGGCCATCTTTAATCATTTCTTGATATT
>JBLHIC010000052.1:0-16917 GCA_047614245.1 Flavobacteriaceae bacterium | reverse complement strand
AAAATTGCTACACTCTCAATAATATCCAGAGAACTTAAATTAAGTGTACTTTCAGCAGGATTTGGATAATATGTAAATCCTTCGATTGTATTATCTTCAGTTCCTAAATTAGTACCATCTATTACGATATCAGTAATTGCATCGTGATTGGCTACATATACATAATATGCTTGCCCAGCTACTGTGTTAATAGATGCTGTAGTACCTGGCAGACATTGATTTTGAAACCAGTCTACTAATACAAGATCCGTTTCAACAGCAGTTTCATTAGGAGCAGTATAGAAAGTAACTGCGCTAAATCCTGCTGATTCTAGACCCATCGTTGCATTCAAAGTGCCACCACCTAATACCTCGGCAATAATGGCTTCACCATCAACGTCACCAAGCATTAATGCAGGAATCGTAACATCTGGATTAGCACCTCCCATAACAATTGGACCACCTGGTTGATTGTTCACCACAATAACCGCGATCGCACCAGCATTTTGAGCCGCCAACACTTTATCTGTAAACGCGCAAGCTCCACGTCTAGCTATAGCAATCTTTCCAGATAAGTCGGCACCGTTAAGGATTGCATCACAAGCATCATTAGGATCTCCAGTAGAATCGTCGTCCAATATAACAACCGTGTCTGAAGTTATTGCAGTCGTTGTAAATTCTCCTCCAAATGCTGCTGCTATTGCATCATAACTACCTGCTAATGGTCCATTATTTACAGTAAATAAAAGCCCTCCTTCACCTGGTGTAGTAATCGATGCGGTAGCAGTTCCATCGCCTTCTGCAACGAAATTATACCAAACACCTCTAGCACCTGAGTTATTACAATTGACTGGAGAACCAGCTTCAAATGTTGCTGCAGGCGTCGCTACTGAAGGATCCGTATAAGGAAAACCAACTTCATCAACATCGATAGAATTTGCAATCATATCGTTTGGCGGTGGTACCAGAGTACAAGTCATTTCAATTTCGAAATTACCCGTTCCTCCCCCAAATCCGTGAACTAAGATATAGAATGTTGTAGCTCCATCACTTTGGAAAGATACTTCAGACTGTAATCCACACGTATCATCATTTCCAACAACACAAGTAAATGGTGGCGCAGCACAGTCCCCTGTGTACACTGAAAGCTTACTATCATAATCTGTAGTACCATTACACATTGTAATTGTAATATCTGTGATTAATCCAGTAGTGTCTTCATAAACATACCAAACTCCAGGAGCAGTAACTGTAGTATCACACTCAGGCGCAACAGCACTATCCTCGGTTGCGTTATCTGTAGATCCAGCTACTATTTCACCACAAGCGATTGGAAGAGCTCCATCACAGTTATCATTTATTGGAGCTTGGCTACAAGTTACAGCTAAACTAAAGTTACCTGCGGATGTATCAAATCCTTCAACCATTATATAATAGGTAGATGTTCCGTCTGATGCAAATAATAATTCAGATTGTAATCCACAAGAATCATCATTAGTAGCTATTTCATTGGCTAGTGTACAATCACTAAATACTCTCAATAGAGAGTCATAATCTGTACCTCCATCACAAAGTGAAATTGTAACTAATTCAGGAGTACCTGTCCCTGTAAATTTAAACCACTCGTCTGCTGCTGGGTTTCCGCCAGTATCTGTGTTCGTAAGTGTATCACTTACAACAGTATCTCCGCAAGCAATAGCAGTTGCGTCTGCGCAAGTATCATTGTCAGCAGGACCTCCACCCATTGGAGTACATTCACCACTATAATTGTATACAGTCTCTTGAAGAGGATCTGGTACTGACCAAAGACCAGCACCTGCATCAAATTGAGCAGCAGAATTTCCTAATACAGGAGTGTCATTTGTAAACTCCCAGAAAACGGTCGCTTGATTCGTTGCAGTTCCCATACTAATTTCTATCCAGTAGGTCGTATCTGAACCAGCATCTCCAGCAAAAGTAAATGGAGTTACTGCCATAGTCGTTTCATACTGGTCGGCAACTGGGTTAGCCCAAGGTTGCGCACTTAAAATAGTTGGAACAACAGTTTCACTTCCTATCATTGCTCCCGGCAATCCACCTGCATCTGCATAGTACATAACAGTAGCAGTCGTTGGAGGATCGGCTGGTGCAAACGTAAGGAAATAAGCATCAATAGAATCAATAGTGAAATCTTCACCTGCGGCTACTACAATATCGGAAGCCGTTTTAAAATCAGAATCTACAGATGATCCCATACCTCCTCCAGGTGCTGCTGAAAGTGGGTTCTCTTGGTTACAAGCCATTCCGCCTCCGCCCATTGGAGTACATTCACCACTATAATTGTATACAGTCTCTTGAAGAGGATCTGGTACTGACCAAAGACCAGCACCTGCATCAAATTGAGCAGCAGAATTTCCTAATACAGGAGTGTCATTTGTAAACTCCCAGAAAACGGTCGCTTGATTCGTTGCAGTTCCCATACTAATTTCTATCCAGTAGGTCGTATCTGAACCAGCATCTCCAGCAAAAGTAAATGGAGTTACTGCCATAGTCGTTTCATACTGGTCGGCAACTGGGTTAGCCCAAGGTTGCGCACTTAAAATAGTTGGAACAACAGTTTCACTTCCTATCATTGCTCCCGGCAATCCACCTGCATCTGCATAGTACATAACAGTAGCAGTCGTTGGAGGATCGGCTGGTGCAAACGTAAGGAAATAAGCATCAATAGAATCAATAGTGAAATCTTCACCTGCGGCTACTACAATATCGGAAGCCGTTTTAAAATCAGAATCTACAGATGATCCCATACCTCCTCCAGGTGCAGCTGAAAGTGGGTTCTCTTGGCTACAAGCCATTCCACCACCACCACCGCCACCAGCAGTTACAGTAATCGTATAATCTTCAACTTGACCAAATCCAGTTCCTAAACAAGGATCTAAATAATTGGTCGTGCCAAATATTTTCTTAACTCTCATTCTAGTATCACCAGCAGTAACACCAGCTGGTACAACAATCATACCTGTAGCTTGCATACCATCTGTTCCGGTTGAGCCATTAATAGTTTCGATAATCTCATAAACTTCACCAGCATCATCTAAAAC
Source organism: Flavobacteriaceae bacterium (assembly GCA_047614245.1). Classification (GTDB taxonomy): domain Bacteria; phylum Bacteroidota; class Bacteroidia; order Flavobacteriales; family Flavobacteriaceae; genus Ulvibacter. The sequence goes on along the minus strand of JBLHIC010000052.1, from coordinate 13,858 downwards.
ATCATTTTGGTTCCAGTCGATAAAAACAGCAAATCTATTTGTAAAACCACCATCTGTATTTCCTTCCAAAGCAATTGGATAAGTCATTCCTTCTTCCATTGATCCTACCATAGCTGTAAAATCTTCGTGAGCAACACCTCCTGTAGCTGGATCTGTTACATTACTTATACCTGCAACATCAACCAAGGTCATAGGCTCAACGGTGCTAGTAAACACTATTGGTCCACAATATGGAGCTGGGAACACTGGTCCTCCTCCTGTGGCTTCATCTATTGATAAAGTATCAATTCCAATATAATTTGAATTTGTACCCGTTGGACCTGCATCTGTTACAAAATATCTAAATGCAACACTGGTGTTTACAGCTCCAGTTAAACCAGAAACAACAGCAGTAAATTCAGTCCATACTTCTGGATAGCCACCCGTCGTTAACGCTGGGTTTACTTCTAAAAGAAGCTCTGTATAAGAACCAACATCTGTTGGACTAGCTGGCGCTGTAGCAGTGCCGTCTGGGCTCAATCTTAGTTCCAATCTATCAGGCCAATTACTTCCTGTACCTGTTCGTGTCCAAAAAGTAATTTCATCTCCGTTCTCTAGGTTTAGCACTGGTGTAATCATCCAGTTATTAATTATAGACCCTGCAGTATTATTATAGTTTCCACTCATATAAGAATCTGCAGCACCTGTCTGGGAATCAAACACTGTTGTACTCCCTTGAGCCCAGTCTGTTGTCCCAATTACATCGCTAGCATTTACAGAGGTCCACCCTGCTCCCGCTAAAGTTGTAATATCGTCAAACCCTTCTTCCAAAAGGTTCGCCATTCTTGTATTAGAAGTTGGCGCAGTATAATCACCCGCAGAAGTTCTAGCAATATACCCAGGCTCAGAATTCAATCTAAACATTTGTGATTGCTGACTTCCATTTGCAGAAACTCTAGCTCCGTACTCGGCAGAAACATTTTGAGGCCCTGCGCTTCTTTCATTTTTCACTTCAGTTGACTGTGACTGTATCCTCATGGGAGCCGCAAGTGATCTTTCAAGTTCACTTGACTTTCCAGTAAGTGCCACAACATTTGCGGTTTTAGACTGTACCACTGCAGGAGCGGTTATCGATCTAAAAACACTTTTTGAATCATTGGTAGTGGCTGTGCCACTGCTCTCTGATATCGCTTGCGCCTGACTGAATCCTACAGCACAGAAACAAAAGAAAAGTACTAACGTAATTTTTTTCATGATTTGATTGTATTATTATAGTTAATATTGTCTTAAAAGTACTTTAAAAAAAGGGACTGACAAACATTTTTCGACAACTGACTTCTTTTATCGATTAAGAATTGAACATGGTAAAAAACCTTAAACGAAAAACTGCCTCTAATCAATTTAGAGGCAGTTTTTTATAATATAAAGCGTGCTTTAATTCTATTTTTTCATAAAAGCTTCCATTACTTCATTACTGACTCCCATATTTGAAAATCCTCCGTCATTATATAAGTTCTGAAGTGTAACTCTTTTTGTTAAATCACTAAACATCGAAATGGTATAATTTGCACAATCTTCGGCTGTAGCATTACCTAAAGGAGACATTTTTTCGGCATAGCTAATAAAACCGTCAAAACCCTTAACTCCTTGCCCAGCTGTCGTTGGTGTTGGGGATTGTGAAATAGTATTCACTCTTACTTTTTTATCTTTTCCAAAGAAATATCCAAAACTTCGAGCAATAGATTCAAGATATGCTTTATTGTCTGCCATATCATTATAATCGGGGAAAACTCTTTGCGCAGCCATATAGGTCAGCGCAACAATACTACCCCACTCGTTCATAGCGTCTTTTTTATATAGGGTCTGCATCGTTTTATGAAATGAAACAGCAGATACATCCCAGCCTTTATGAGTCCAAGCGTAATTTTGATCGGTATAGTGTTTCCCTTTTCTAACGTTCACAGACATTCCAATTGAATGTAGTACAAAGTCTAGCTTGCCGCCTAAAATTTCAGTTGCTTTATCGATGAGATTCTCAAGATCCTCTATACTAGTTGCATCTGCAGGAATAATTTGAGAATTTGTTTTCTCTGCCAATTCATTTATTTGCCCCATTCGCATTGCAATTGGAGCATTTGTAAGCACAAAACTCCCCCCCTCTTCATGGACTCTTTCAGCCGTTTTCCAAGCAATAGAATTTGCATCTAACGCACCAAATATAATTCCTCTTTTACCTTTTAATAAATTATAAGACATACTTTTTATTAATTTTCTATTCGTTTATAATATATTTTAAGAATCAACCCTGAATTTTCTAATGTAAACAAAGATACATTTAATTCAATAATTCTTTTGCATTCGCAATAGCTGCATCCGTAACACTATTTCCACCTATCATTTGAGCAATTTCCACAATGCGCTCATCTTCATTTAGCACTCTAAGACGTGTTCGTGTTACATCGTTCACATCTTCTTTATAAACTTTTATATGATATTCTCCTTTAGCTGCAATTTGTGGCAGATGGGTAATACTCAACAACTGAGTCGAATTACTCATTTCACCCATTATCCGAGCCATTTTGTTTGCAATTTCTCCCGAGACGCCAGTATCAATTTCATCGAAGATAATGGTTGGCAGTTTTTTATACCTGGCCAAAATCGCTTTTACTGAAAGCATGATTCTACTCATCTCACCTCCTGATGCTATTTTCTTTAAGGAACCAAAAGAAAGTCCTTTGTTAGCAGTGAACAGTAATTCGAGTGAGTCTGTTCCGTTCATTCTAAAGTTTTCAGAAGCTATTAGCTCAAATTTGAACCTTGCATTAGGTAAACCAAGCTCTGCCAAGTAGGCCTCCAATTGATTTTTTAACAATGGTATAGCTTTCTGTCTTTGTTTGTGAAGGAGGCGTCCGGTTTTCAAAACACCATCGCTAAACTTTGACCGTTCTTTTTCTAGACGCTCCAAACGCTCATCCATATTGACAACACTATCAATCTTGGATTCCAAATCATCCTGAATTTCTATTAATTCGGCAACGGTCGCAACCCCATGTTTCTGTTGCAATTTATATAAAACCTGAAGCTTTTCATTAATCTCTAACAGTTTTGAAGGGTTTGCCTCTACCGATGTTGCAAGGTCTTCAATACCATCAAAAACATCTTCCAATTCAATTATGGTCGAATTTAACCTATCCCAATATTGTTCAAATTGTGAAGAAAATCCTCTAATTTTACCTAGAACAATTCTAGCTTCTTTGGCCGTTTCCAATGTCCCAATTCGTTCATCTGAAAGAACTTGAACAATTTGTGAGAAAGATTCTTGTATGATTTCAGAATTATTTAACGTCTCAAAAGTATCCTCTAACTCTTTCTGAATCAATCCTTTTAAATCAGCTTCCACTAACTCGCTACATAAAAACGTATTATAATCTAATTCTTTAGCAACACGATCCTTGTCATTTTTTAAGGTATTGATCGTTTCAGAAATGTTTCTGAATTCTTCCAGTTTTCCCGAATAAGCTTCGAGTAAGGGTTCATTACCTGCCAGTACATCAATAATTTCAATCTGGAAATTTTCTGAAGACAGAGACAATGTCTCATGCTGACTATGAACATCTACTAAATGAGTTCCTAATTTCTGAAGCTGCACAAGTGAAACCGGTGTATCATTTACAAAGGCTCTAGACTTTCCACTGGGTAATATTTCCCTCCGTATGATTGTTTGATCATCGTAATCCAGATCAATATTATGAAATAACGCTTGGAGACCATAGTTCTTTATGGAAAACTCACCTTCAATAATGCATTTTTGAGAAGCAACTTTCACACTGCTTAAATCCGCCCTTTTACCCAATATTAATGCCAATGCCCCTAACAAAATAGACTTCCCAGCACCAGTTTCTCCAGTAATAATAGTCAGCCCTTCTTGAAGATCCACACGGATATCTTCAATAAGTGCATAATTTTTTATGGCGAGCGTTGTTATCAAGAAAGGAAATTAAAGGATTCTTCCAAAGTAAATGAGTTTCTACTTATTAGCAAAGAAATGGATAAAAGATTTACATCTTTATTTTCATCCAACTACCTCGTTTAGTTGGAGCCATCCTGTTCAAATCTTCAAGTAATCTTGCGATATCTACTTTAGCCCCACCGCTAAATATTGTTTGAATTTCATCACTTTTAGCATCAAAGAAAGTACGAAGTAGATATGAGTTTGGTCTCCGGTCATTAATACCCTTAAGTGTTTTAATGGATCCAACAATAGTGGTTTTCGCATCTTTTTGATTCTCCTCCATGGTATCTAATCCCATGCGATGGTAATCGTAAAGTGCTGTCTGAAATTCTGTATACACGTTAGAAAGGATTGCATTATTATATTGATAACGAGACTGTGTTCCATCAGTTGGTTTCCAACCAGAAAAATTACTTGAAGCGGCAGTACCAATAATTTGTTTCGCTATAGTAAAAAATCGTTCTCCGCCCTTGAATTCATATGTAGCGGCATCCAAGCCAATGATAGTATATACGTGATATGCAATTATGGAAACCAAATTCGAATCGAAGGAATTTATATTAAAGTTAAGAGGATCAAACTCCTTATAAGTAAAAGATACTTGTTTGTCGTTGTAATTATAAATGGGACTATCGTAGGTTGAATTATAGATAGGCCTTGACGATCCGATTTGCATAGTACCGCTAAAGGTATTTCCATCAACGCTAGCGATAATTAGTGTTATATTACAATCAATACGTTCCTGATTCTTATACTTGACATTTGTCCAACTTGTATTATTTATAAACTCGGTAAGCTGATTTTCGAGGGTTCTATAAATTTGATTATTGGATTGCCCAGTTTGTTCTGAATCAATTCCCACCGTGCAATTCAGTTCTTGAGATTTTGCAGTTATAACTCCAATGAATAATAAAACTAAAAGTAAAACTCTACGCATGAAGTTTATCTATAATATGAGTTAAAATATCTTTCGCTACTTCCTTCTTGGTTTTAACTTGAAAAGGAATCACTTTATTGTCTTTTGTAATTAAAGTTACTTTGTTTGTATCTTTTCCGAATCCAGCACCTTTATCTCTAAGCGAATTTAATACAATTAAATCTAAATTCTTTTTTTTGAGTTTTGTTTTTGCATTTTCAAGTTCATTCTCTGTTTCCAAAGCGAAGCCAACGAGAAATTGATTTTGTTTAATCGTTCCTAATGCCGCCAGAATGTCTTTCGTTTTTTCTAATTCTAAGGTTAATGAATCTTCTTTCTTTTTAATTTTTTCAGAAGCTACCTCCTTGGGTCTATAATCTGCAACTGCTGCGCTAAGGATAGCGATATCACAATCATTATAGAATTTATGAACAGCATCATACATTTGTTGAGCAGAACTTACGGAAATCACTTGCACATTGGGATCCTCTAACATTAAACTTACAGGTCCTGAAACAAGCACAACTTCGGCACCTAGACTGGCTGCAACTTTAGCTAAGGCATACCCCATCTTCCCACTAGAATGATTCCCAACAAAACGAACAGGGTCTATTGCCTCAAATGTAGGACCTGCCGTTATTAGAATTTTCTTCCCTCGCAATGGTAAACTTTTCAGCAAGTCTTTTTCAATAAAGGAGAGGATATCCTCAGGTTCGGCCATCCGTCCTTGTCCAATTAACCCACTTGCTAACTCACCGTATACAGCTGAAATAGAAATATTATCAAAACTCTCTAGCTTTTTAAAAGTAGCCAAAGTGCTAGGGTGCTTATACATATCAAGATCCATAGCTGGCGCATAATACACAGGACATTTAGCAGAAAGATACGTTGCTAAAAGCAAATTATCACAGATCCCATTTGCCATCTTGGACATGGTATTTGCTGTTGCTGGAGCAATTATAAATAAATCTGCCCAAATGGCTAACTCGACGTGGTTATTCCATTGGGCATTTTCATCTTCTTCATTGGTAAAAGAAGAATAGACTTCATTTTTTGAAAGTGTCGAAAGGGTTAAGGGCGTTACAAATTCTTTTGCAGATGGGGTCATTACAACCTTTACATTTGCACCACTCTTCACTAGTAATCGAACTAAAAACGCAGATTTATAAGCGGCTATACCAGCAGTTACACCAAGTAAAATGTTTTTTCCGCTTAGTACAGACATTTTCTATTCTTCGATTTCTTCGTCCTGCGTATTACGATAGTATATCTTACTATTAATCCACTCTTCCACGGCTAAAGCATGTGGTTTCGGAAGTTTTTCGTAAAATTTAGAAACTTCTATTTGTTCTTTATTTTCGAATATCTCTTCTAAACTATCATTGTAAGTAGCAAACTCATCAAGTTTTTCAAGCAATTCTTTCTTGATATCACCATTAATTTGGTTTGCTCTTTTCGAAATAATAGAAATAGCCTCGTAGATGTTATTTGTTGGCTCATCAATAATATTTTTATCAATAGTTGTAGTATTGATGGGCGCTTCAGAATTTTTGATATCTGTCATAATATATAATATTAACTTGTGGGTTCTTCTATATTGAGTCGTTTATTAATGTCTTTTAGAATTTCTTCTGCATCAGTCATTAATTCAGTCGCTTTATAATATTTAACAAAACTATTGTAATACTCTTTAGCTGCATTAAGTCGCTCCTCGACTAATATCGGAACACTATTAAGCGCTAATCGATAACCTGCATCTAGCCGTCCAAAAAACGCATCCTTTCGAAAAGGCGATCCTGGATGATCTGAAATAAAATTCTCAAAGGCTTCAATAGCCGGCTTATAATCAGATATTTTTAGATATTGTTTTGCTACTGTTATATCCTTAAGTTCAAGCTTAGCCCGTAATTCCGAAACCAATTGATTCGCTTCAACTCTATATTGAGTATTTGGATAGGTATTGATAAAAGCTTGTAAGTTATCTAGAGCCTTGTAAGTATCTTCTTGGTCCAAAGAAAATCGAGGTGATAATTGATAATAACTTTTAGCAGATCTAAAAGACGCTATTTCAACACTATCGCTCTTAGGGTATGATGTTTCAAAACGCTCAAACTGATATCCCGCGAGATAAAAAGCTTTCATTTGATAAAACGTATTGGCATAAATAAACATAAGTCTCTCAGCTTGTGGCTTCCCACGATAAGCCGGCACAATTTGCTCCATCAATTTAAGCGCTTTCTTATACTTGCCTTTCTTGTACAAAGAATCTGCAAAAGCGTATTTCGCAGTCGTATCATCACTGCGATATACCTGCTGGTATGGACTACAGGAAGTAAAAAATATGGTAAAACAAAAAACTAGAACTATGCTTATTTTCATCTATATATTTCTCTTGTTTTTTAATGGTTAGATATCATCCGACCTTCAGTCTTAAGCTAATATCTACTGTATTTTTAGGCTGCTACACTTGCCCCCTAAAAAACATCGTGCAAAAGTAGTGAATTCTACCTGATTACAAAAAATTATTAGGCCACTAAATTAGACTAATAGCCCCTTCTAAAGGTTGTAATTTTGAAAAATTTAACTCAATAAATTAGAATTAAGTATAATACCCGTCCATAAAATCCTCAATGTTTTTCAAAAGCGTATCACTTATCCCCACCAATGGAAGGCGCACTGCGCTCTCACATAGCCCGATTTTTTTCAAGACAGCCTTGATTCCCGCTGGATTTCCCTCTGCAAAAATACAATCAATTACCGGGGCAATTTTATAATAGATATTATAGGCCTCATCAACTTTTTTATCCAGACCATATCGAACCATATCTGAAAAGTCCTTCGAAAACCCTTGCCCAATTACAGATATAACGCCTGCACCTCCCGCCAAAATAATAGGTAATGCCAATATATCATCTCCAGAAATAACTAAAAAACCTGAAGGACAACCAGAAATCAATCGCATTGCCTGAACAATATCACCTGCGGCTTCTTTAATTGCAACAATATTTTTGAAATCTTTTGCCAGTCTGATCATTGTTTCGGGCAGTACATTTGAACCTGTCCTTCCCGGCACATTGTAGACTATAATCGGTTTTGAAGTTGCTTTTGCAATTGCTCCAAAATGTTGATAAATCCCTTCCTGCGTAGGTCTATTATAATAAGGAGATACTGATAGGATAGCTGCAAATGCCGTTAAATCTCTTGTTTGAAACTCCTCAATTACGGCAGCTGTATTATTACCGCCTATCCCAAGAACCATTGGTAATCTATCATTATTTACCTTGATTACAGTATCAATAACAAGCTGCTTTTCATCTTTACTAAGTGTTGCACTTTCTGCAGTAGTCCCTAACAAGACCAGATAATCTACACCCTTCTCAATATTGTCGTTGACAACCCTTTTAAGTCCGTCAACATCAACCATTAAATCCTTATTAAAAGGAGTAATTAAGGCAACTCCAGTTCCAACTAGCTCCTTCATTTTAATTTATTTAAAATGGTTAAATACTTCTTAGTCTCATTTTTAAAAGCTTCAGTTTTATCAATATCCACAGCAATTAACAAGTCAAAAAGTCGTTCGTCAGCCCCAATACCTCCTATTTTAAACTTAGCCTTACTTTCAGAAACCATCAAATCTAAAAACGCATTTTTTCCGTTATAATATCCTATCAAAACATCAAATGATTTACTTAAAAACTCTTGCGCACTTAGGTTTTTTATAGCACCATCCCAAGTGAAATCTTTATCACTAATCTGATCTTGTCGCAGCGAAGGCGCCTTTTTCTTAAACCCTAGGAACGAAAATATTTTTACGTCTTTATGCCGAATACCTAGTAAGTTTGAAAAGTCGTAAAGCGCTTCAAAATCTTGAAAAACTGTTTCGTCTACTAAAAACCCCAAAGTTTTCAAGGGCGCATTTATTTGAGACAAATCTCTGTTAATTAGATTTTTATCTGTAGTTTTTCTGATAGAATTTTGTTTCAATTTCTTGAACATTCTAGGTAATTATATTTCAGTAAAAGTACATTTTTTAAGAAATATTCAATCTTTAATATACAATCATTTGCAAAAATTCATCTTCTGAAATTATAGACACTCCAAGGTTTTCAGCTTTTGCAAGTTTACTCGGCCCCATATTGTTTCCAGCAACGACATATGCTGTTTTCGCAGATATAGAACTTGAAACCTTCCCGCCATTATCTTCTATTAATTTTTTAAGTTCATTTCTAGAAACTCTCTCAAACACCCCTGAAACCACAAAAGTTTTACCCTCTAGAATATCGGTCTGGTTTAGCAATTTTTCTGCCGACACTTCAAGTTGCACCCCATAAGATTTTAAACGCTGAAGAGCCATTATATTCTCTTCTGAAGCAAAGAAAGAAACGACACTTTGTGCAATTCGATCTCCAATTTCATCAACCGTTATCAGCTCCTCTTCTGAAGAATTTGCCAAAGCATCTATATTTTTATAATGCTTTGCCAGTTTTTTTGCTACGGTCTCTCCTACATATCGAATCCCTAATCCAAATAGCACTCTTTCAAAAGGAATTGACTTCGAAGCTTCTACTCCTGCTACCAAATTCTCTGCGCTCTTTTCTGCCATTCGTTCAAGAGGTATGAGCTGCTCAATTGTCAATTCGTACAAATCGGCATAATTATTTATAAGTCCGTTAATCACCAAAAGAGCAACGGTCTCACCTCCTAAGCCTTCAATATCCATTGCTTTGCGTGAAATATAATGTTGTATCCTACCAATTATCTGTGGCGGGCAACCCTCCGTATTTGGACAGTAATGTTTGGCATCGCCTTCTTGTCTAACCAGAATTGTATCGCATTCGGGACAGGTCTTTTTATACTCCGTAGGTATAGATGTTGATGGCCTTTGGGCAAAATCCACTCCAATAATTTTTGGAATTATCTCTCCTCCTTTTTCAACATAAACAGCATCACCTTCCCGAATATCAAGTTTTGCTATTTGATCGGCATTATGCAACGAAGCTCTTTTCACAGTTGTCCCTGCCAGCTCAACAGGTTCTAAATTTGCTACGGGTGTAATTGCTCCAGTACGTCCAACTTGATACGAAATTTCATTTAGTTTGGTTGAAACCTGCTCGGCTTTAAACTTATATGCCATAGCCCAACGGGGCGCTTTGGCCGTATATCCTAGCTCCTCTTGTTGCTGTAAATTATTAACTTTAACAACTACGCCGTCTGTCTCATATGGCAGTTCGTGACGGTGTATGTCCCAATAATTTACAAACTCCATGACCTCATCAAGGCTTCTAGTTATTTTCGCAGCTTTAGGCACTTTAAATCCCCACCTACTTGCCTTTTCCAATCCTTCGTATTGACTGTTAACAGGTAACTTCTCACCAACTAAACTGTATAGCAAACACTCTAAAGGTCTTTTAGCCACTTCTCCGCTGTCCTGTAACTTTAAACTTCCAGATGCAGTATTGCGTGGGTTTCGATATGGCTCCTCACCTAATTCAAGACGTGCCTCATTCATCTTCTTAAAACCATCAAAAGGCAAAACAATCTCCCCTCGTATTTCAAATAAAGGAGGAAAATCACCTTTCAGTTTTAATGGAACTGACTTAATTGTTTTTACGTTTGCTGTTACATCGTCGCCTTGAAATCCGTCACCTCTTGTCACTGCCCTAACAAGACTACCGTTCTCATAAGTAAGACTTATGGAAGCGCCATCATATTTCAATTCACAAGTAAACTCAACAACTCCATCAACTTGCTTCTCAATTCGTTTTTCCCAATCCTCTAGATCCTCTTTAGAGTAAGAGTTATCCAGGGAATACATTCTAAAGGTATGTGCGATGGTCTCAAAATTCTTAGTAATCTCACCCCCCACTCTAAGTGTCGGGGAATCAGAATCGTAAAATTCTGGATAGGCCATCTCTAATGCCTGTAACTCCTTCAACCTTACATCAAAATCAAAGTCAGAAATTGTAGCATTATCCAAAACATAATAGTTGTAATTATGTTCACGAAGCTCTTTACGAAGCAGGTTGATTTGTTCTTCAATATTCATCAAACAAATATAAAAATTGATTCTTAGTTCGGGGGGAATTCAGAAATAGAATATAACAAAAAAAGGTCGCACACTTATAACATACGCCCATTGAAACTTAACAATTAGAATTCTTCTTAAATAAATCGTTTAGTCAAGGCTAGTCATCAAGAAATATTTTACTTAGTGTGCTTGGGAGGCAAAATCTTAAAAAAAGAAAGGAATGGTTGATAACTGACTATCTACACTCTATTAGGGTTTAACCATTTCGGCGATTCCGGTTGTTTGAAATTTTTCATTTTTTTTAATAGGTTTTCAATTTTACTATCGACAAGAAGTTGATCATAATTTTCAATAGAAACAAATCCTTTCTTTACCATATTCTCAATCAATTTTATCAAGTCGTCATAAAATCCGTTTGTATTAAGCAAGCCTATCGGTTTTGAATGGAGTCCCAATTGCAACCAAGTGATTATTTCAAATAATTCTTCGAGCGTCCCAAATCCTCCAGGCATCGCAATAAAACCATCACTTAACTCCTGCATTTGTAATTTTCGCTCATGCATGTTTCGGGTAGTAATTAGCTGTGTAAGTCCTAAATGCACGACTTCTTTGATTTTAAGAAAATCAGGTATAATGCCAATGACATTACCATTTCCCTTTAATACGCTCTTTGCTAGTGTACCCATTATGCCAATTTTAGCGGCGCCATACACCAAGGTGATATTATTCTCAACAAACGCCTCTCCTAAAGAGATTGCAGCTTGATTTATTGCTGGATCGTTACCGTCACTACTTCCGCAGAAGACGCAGATTTTATTTAGTTCACGCATTCTTGGTACATTTTATCATTCGTTCTTTTCCGAAGAAATCTGTTTTAACCGTAATATTCTTAAAATTAAAATTATGTAACATTGTAACCATAGCCTCCGAAAAGTACTCATTAATTTCGAAATAAAGCAAGCCATTAGTCGTTAAATGTTTCCTTGCCAAGCCAGCGATCTTTTTATAAAAAACCAGTGGATTCTCATCGCTCACGAACAAAGCCGAATCAGGCTCGAAATTCAAAACATTGTGCTGCATCTTTTCCTTCTCTAAGTTACGAACGTATGGCGGATTAGAAACAATAACATCATATTGAGCTGGTAACTCCAGTGCATTTAATATATCCATTCTAATAAAATCAATGTCCACATTATTTAATGAAGCATTATGTTCAGCAACATCTAATACATCTTCCGAAAAATCTATCGCAGAAACTCTGCTCCCCAATATATTCTTTGCCAATGAAATCGCGATGCAACCCGAACCAGTACCAATGTCAAGTATGGAGGTGGGAGCTGAACGTTGGGTTTTGGATTCTGTAAATATCCAATCGACTAGTTCTTCAGTTTCGGGACGTGGAATAAGGGTATTTTGATTTACATTAAACTTAAGCCCATAAAATTCTGTCTCACCTATTATATATTGTATTGGTTCATGAGTTTCTAGTCGCTTCAGTGCTTCTATATATTTTTCTGAAACCTCTTCGGAAAGCATCATTTCCGAATTAAGCGTTAGGTCCAACCTTGACATACCGAGGTGCTTTTCTGAAAGGATAGAAAAAAAAGATTGTATTTCTTCCGAAGGATATAGTTCGGATAATGCTTCTACAAACTGATTTTTTAATGTTCTTACTGTCATGGGAGGCATTAATTTATAAATCCAGAATCATATGCACCCCACAAGAATAATGACCCGTATCACCTATTGGACCTTCCATATATTCAAACCCATATGTTCTATATAGTTTTTGCGCGGCTTTCATGTAGGACATCGTTTCTATGTAGCATTGCTCATACCCATATTCCCTGGCCTGATTTAAACACAGATCGATCATTTTTGTACCGATTCCACGTCCTCGAGCAAGAGGTGAAAAATACATTTTCTGAAGCTCACAAACATTCCCATTATGATTATCAAGATGTGAAATGCCGGCCCCACCAATTACCTTACCATCTTCCTCTACTACGAAATATGTAGCTTTGTCTTTTTCGTAATTTTCAAACATGGCATCCAACGATTTGTCCTCATAAGCCGTACCAACCTTCGGAACACCGAGTTCAATTAAAACTAAACGAATTACATCGGCAGTAGCCGCATTGTCTGTTCTTTCTATGGATCGGATAATAGGTGTGCTCATATGCTCAATTCATTGTATTTTTACGACCTTCAACAAAGTTGAAAAATTCAAGGTGAAGATACACGAAAAATACATGTTGCGCTGCATTCAGTTGGCTAAAAATGGCTTGGGAACTACCTACCCTAATCCTTTAGTGGGCAGCGTCATTGTTTGCAATGAACGTATCATTGGAGAAGGTTGGCACCACAAATCCGGATTGGGTCATGCCGAAGTAAATGCTATTTCAAGTGTTGAAGACAAAGACCTTTTAAAAGAGGCTACTATATATGTTAGTCTTGAACCTTGTAGCCATCATGGAAAAACTCCCCCTTGCGCCGATTTAATTATCGCCTCTGGGATAAAGAAGGTGGTGGTTGGTAGGAGAGACCCTAACCCAAAAGTTGCCGGCAAAGGAATTCAAAAATTAGCAGGTAGCGGTTGCGATGTCACAACAGGTGTTTTAGAGAAGGAGTGTGATGGACTTAACAAGCGATTTTTCACATTTCACCAAAAAAAAAGACCTTACATTTTTTTAAAATGGGCTGAAAGCAAAGATGGTTTTGTGGCGCCACTTGCAGTAAAAAGGAGCTCTAAAAAAGAACCTGTTTGGATTTCGAATGAGTATTCACAACAGCTTGTACACAAGATAAGAACAACTGAGCAAGCAATTTTGGTAGGCACTACCACTGTAAAATTAGATAACCCAGCCTTAACGGCTCGGGATTGGGTTGGCACAAACCCATGGCGCGTGGTAATTGACAGACT
>JBLHIC010000051.1:0-17771 GCA_047614245.1 Flavobacteriaceae bacterium | reverse complement strand
CTGAAAGCGTAGCTATTTATTTAGGTATTCCGTTCTTATTAGGAATTTTAAGCAGATTGATTTTAGTAAAACTCAAAGGCGAGGATTGGTATACCAACAAATTTATTCCAAGGATCTCACCATTGACATTGGTTGCACTTCTCTTTACGATCGTGGTTATGTTTTCATTAAAGGGAGAGTTAATTGTTGAAATTCCGATGGATGTTTTGATCATTGCGATTCCACTACTTATTTATTTTAGTTTAATGTTCATTATAGGTTTCTTCTTTACCAAAGCTATGGGAGCAGAATATGATAAAACAGCTGCGGTAGCGTTTACGGCTGCCGGAAATAATTTTGAACTTGCTATTGCAGTTGCCATTGCAGTGTTTGGCCTAAATTCAGGTCAAGCATTTGCAGGCGTCATTGGTCCTTTAGTGGAAGTTCCTGCACTTATTTTATTGGTTCGGGTGTCATTTTGGTTGCGGAAAAAGTACTTCGGAAAAGCCAATACTGAAACCTAAACAAAGCTTATAACAGCAAGGTTGTAATAAATAGTCTTAATAAAGCGCAAGTAATAACGACTTGCGCTTTTTTTTATACATTTATACAATCTGAAAAATTAAATATACTAAAACGCTCAATAAAAATTGAAAATTTTAAAACTAAACAAACCACCTTCTTAGGATTTTATACTGAATGAAAATAATCTCTACAAACATTGCGAAGCCTGCAACATTCATTTGGAACGGTAAAGAAGAAACAACAGGTATATTTAAGAAACCAACTAACAAACCAATTTATTTAACAAAGAATGATGTCCTTACCGACGAAGTCTCAGATCGACTAAATCACGGAGGTTATTACAAGGCTTGTTATATATTTTCTTCGGAACAATATCCTTATTGGAAGAGCCTATACCCCGCTCTAAATTGGAGTTGGGGAATGTTTGGAGAAAATCTGACGGTATCTGATTTTGATGAGACAAAAGTATTCTTAGGTGATATATATAAGGTAGGAGAAGCATTAGTACAGGTTTCTCAATTTAGAGAACCCTGTTATAAATTTGGTCATAAATTTGGAACCCAAAAAGTGCTGAAACAATTTGTCAAACACGGATTTGGAGGCACCTATTTAAGCATCTTAGAAGAGGGAAACGTAACTATTAATGATGATTTTACGCTTGTTGATCGGCCCGAAACCAGAATATCGGTAGCAGCATTATTTCAGTTGGTTTTTGCAAAAGAAAAGGATCAAGACTTATTAAAAATCGCCATAAATAGTAAAGCTATCCCCCCTAAAAAAAGGATATTATTAAGTGAATATCTTAAATAATAAATTTATTAAAATGGAATGAGTAGACATCATATTAATTACGTTGCATATAGAGCGAAGATCGTTCAGAAAATAAAGAACTTTTACACCAAAGCCTTCGATTGAAATTTTACTGATTACAGTCCGCTCTATATCGGTTTTTCAGAAAGTGGTACTCAGGGAAGATTCGAAAAAACGGAAAAGGATATCGTAAATGGTTGTACTCATAACATATTCAAAAAACGATGAATAATAGATTAACCTTTTTTATTGGAATAGTTGGAGTCAGTCTATTTACGTTTTGTGCTGTCGTTGGTGGATTTCTAATTGAAGACTATAGTGTAATAAGTCAATATATAAGTGAATCATACGCAATTGACACCGAATATGGTATAATTCTAAGAGGCTATGGGTATATCCCTAGCGGAATTCTCATTTCCATTTTCTGTTTTCGTCTATCCAAAATGTTTCCACCCTCCAAATTAACAAAAATCGGATTTTATGCCTTTGGAGTCTTTTATGGCATCGCAACAATTGTTGTAGCGATATTTCCTTGTGATACTCTATGCAATCCAGAGTTTATAAATCCTAGCATTTCTCAGGTAATTCATAATTTAGCGGGAGCTTTGACCTATCTTTTCGTTCCACTAAGCATTCTATTAATAGGTGTTGGTTTAAAACAAGATCCAAAATACAATAGATTATCAAGGCTAGGAATTATATATGGTATTCTAAGCCTGCTCTTTGTTTTTATATTGTTTTCTGATGCAACATCTCAATTTAAAGGCCTTTATCAGCGAATTATTGAGATGGTTTTCATTTTCTGGATAGTTTCGTGTGCTTTAGCAATAAAGAATAAAACACCAATAAATCGTTCGGTATAATAAATTAGTTTGCTCGAGGGTTAAAAAAATTCTATGAACCCTGTTTTCTTGTTTCATAAATTTGTCACAAAAATGAACGATGCTTTTCTACAATAAAAAAAATATGTAGCTTTGCAATAGCAAAATAATTATGAACATAAATAGATTACATCTTCATCATTTACATATTGTCGCTCAGACGAGGTGGAAATGATTTATGTAGTTTAATCAAAATATTTCTAAAACCCGTTTGAGTAAATCAAGCGGGTTTTTTGTTTCTACACAACTCTCTTCTTTTTACTTAGACATAAAATTTTTAAAATGAGTAAACTAAAAATTGCCATTCAAAAAAGTGGTAGGCTAAATGAAGATTCTATTCAACTTTTAAAAAGTTGTGGCATTCAAATTGAAAATGGAATAGATCAGCTTAAAGTAGTTGCAGCAAACTTTCCGATTGAACTTTTATATTTGCGTAATTCAGACATTCCGCAGTATTTAGAAGACGGGGTTGTAGATATTGCTATTGTTGGAGAAAACCTTCTGATTGAAAAAGAGAAGAAGATTGAAATTATCGAAAAATTGGGTTTTTCGAAATGTAGAGTTTCTTTGGCTGTTCCGAAACATGTAACAGATGAATCGTTGCAATACTTTGAAGGCAAAAAGATTGCTACTTCCTATCCAAATACAGTCCAGTCATTTTTAAATAAGAATAGTATAAAGGCTGAAATACACGTTATTTCTGGCTCCGTTGAAATAGCGCCAAGCATTGGTTTAGCCGATGGTATTTGCGACATCGTTAGCTCCGGAAGTACCCTGTTTAAAAATGGATTAAAGGAGACCCAAGTAATTTTAAAATCTGAAGCGGTTCTTGCCAAGAGTAGAAGTTTAACAACAGAAAAGGAGGATATTCTGTCTCGTCTTTTATTTAGAATCCAGGCAGTGTTAAGAGCAAAGAACACGAAGTACATATTGATGAATGTACCGAATGAGAACATCGCAAAGGTGAGCGCTATCCTACCGGTCTTAAAAAGTCCGACAGTCCTGCCTTTAGCGGAAAGTGGTTGGAGTTCTCTGCACAGTGTAATTAAAGAAAATGAATTTTGGGAAGTAATTGACGAACTTAAAAATGCCGGTGCAGAGGGTATTTTAGTAATTCCAATTGATAAAATGGTGATATGATGAAGCAAATAAAGTATCCAAATAAACTAAATTGGCTAGCACTATTAAAGCGACCAGAATTTGAACGCAATCAGTTTACAAAAGTAGTCTCAAACATTCTAACCGAAGTAAAAGAAAACGGAAACGACGCACTTATTAGATTCACAGAAAAATTTGATGGCGTAAAAATAGATACGTTATTGGTCTCGCAGCAAGAGGTTGAAATTGCGAATTCAAAAGTTTCAGAAGAATTAAGTAATGCCATAAAACTTGCAAAAGCAAATATTGAGAAATTTCATAAAGCCCAAAATATTACTGAACCAGTTATTCAAACCACAAAAGGCGTAAGCTGCTGGCGAAAAAATATTGGGATAGAAAAAGTGGGATTATATATCCCAGGAGGTTCTGCTCCCCTATTTTCTACTGTTTTAATGTTAGCAATTCCTGCGAAAATTGCGGGTTGTGATGAAATTGTAATATGTACTCCCCCAAATAGTGAAGGGAATATTGATCCGGCAATTTTATACACCGCAAGCCTCGTTGGGGTCACGAAAATATATAAAGTTGGCGGGGCTCAAGCAATCGCTGCAATGGCTTTCGGCACAGAATCTATTCCACAGGTTTATAAGATATTCGGACCCGGAAATCAATACGTAACCAAGGCTAAAGAACTGATACAACAAGAAGGTATCGCCATCGATATGCCCGCTGGACCGAGTGAAGTTTTAATTATTGCCGATAATACTTGTAACCCATCTTTTGTAGCTGCCGATTTATTATCACAAGCAGAACATGGAGCTGATAGTCAGGTGATTTTAGTGTCGGATGATGAAAATATAATTGCTGAAGTAAATATTCAATTAGAAATACAGTTGGCTAAATTACCAAGAGTTGAACTTGCGACAAAGGCATTAGAAAACAGTCGTTCTATCCTTCTGAAAGACATGAAAGAATGTGTCGCTTTTAGTAATGAATATGCCCCAGAGCACCTGATAATAG
Source organism: Flavobacteriaceae bacterium (assembly GCA_047614245.1). GTDB lineage: Bacteria > Bacteroidota > Bacteroidia > Flavobacteriales > Flavobacteriaceae > Ulvibacter. Next base: position 13,458 of record JBLHIC010000051.1, on the reverse strand, counting down.
CTTCAGAAGCAGCCGATAACTTTATAGAAAAGATTGTAAATGCTGGTTCAGTGTTCTTAGGTAATTACAGTTGTGAAAGTGCTGGTGATTATGCGAGTGGTACAAACCACACCCTACCAACCAATGGCTATGCTAGAAATTATAGTGGTGTCTCTATAGATAGCTTCGTGAAAAAAATAACCTTTCAGAAACTAGAAAAAGAAGGCCTCAAAAACATTGGACCCGCTATTGAAATAATGGCTGAAGCAGAACAATTATTTGCACACAAAAATGCAGTCACACTTAGGTTAAAAGAGATTCAAAATGTTTAATATAGATAAAATAACAAGGAAGAACATTCAGCAAATGAAAGCTTATAACTCCGCTCGAAGCGATTATAAAGGCAGCGCCGAAGTTTGGTTGGACGCGAATGAAAACCCTAACGAAACAGATTTAAATCGCTATCCCGACCCCTTACAACTAAGTTTAAAGGAAGGGATTTCAAAACTTAAGAAAGTTGATCCAAATAAGATCTTCATAGGAAATGGAAGTGATGAGGCGATTGATTTATTGTTTAGAGCATTTTGCGAACCTGGGTCTAGTAAAGCATTTATATTTCCTCCTACCTACGGTATGTATGAGGTTTCAGCAGAAATTAATAATGTAGAAGTTGAAGAAATACCACTCACAGAAAATTTCGAGCTTCCACTTTCAAAAAAAATAAAAGCTAAATTATCAGCAACTGGATTATTGTTTATATGTTCTCCCAACAATCCAACGGGAAATTCTACAGATTTAAATAATATTAAAGAAATAGCTGATTTATTTAATGGTTTAGTAGTAGTTGATGAAGCTTATATTGATTTTTCAGAAAACAAAAGTTCAATTTCATTGCTCGAAGAAATCCCTAATTTGGTCGTTTTACAGACATTTAGCAAGGCCTATGGGCTAGCGGGTGCAAGAATAGGAATGGCTTTTGCGAACCCGGATATTATAGCAATATTAAATAGAATAAAGCCTCCATATAACATCAACACCTTAAGTATGAAAGCGGCTCAAGAGGTTCTTTCAAACAATGAAACCATTTCTAATCAGATAAACGAAGTTAAAGAAGAACGCAAACGGTTAGTAATTGAGCTGTTGAAGTTAAAATTCGTCGAACACATTTTCCGTTCGGATGCGAATTTTTTACTCATTCAATTTTCCAATTCAAAGAAGATATTTGATGCCTTGTTAAAAGCAGGAATAGTGGTGAGAAATCGAGCGGCACATGTGGAAAATTGTCTGCGAATTACCATCGGAACTAAAATAGAAAACAATCAATTAATCAAGATATTAAAAGACTTACAAGGATGAAAAAAGTGTTATTTATAGATAGAGACGGCACCTTGGTTATTGAACCACCAGTTGATTATCAGTTGGATAGTTTAGAAAAACTAGAATTTTATCCAGGCGTATTTCAAGGCCTTTCAAATATCGTAAAAGAGTTAGATTATAAATTGGTAATGGTCACCAATCAAGATGGATTAGGAACAGATTCTTTCCCTGAAGATACCTTCTGGCCTGCTCAGAATAAAATAATTCAAGCTTTTAAAAATGAAGGAATAATGTTTTCAGACATGCTTATTGACAAGTCGTTTCCAGAAGACAATGCCCCAACGAGAAAACCAAGGACAGGTTTATTACAAAAGTATATTCATGGTAATTACGATTTAGAAAATTCTTATGTAATTGGCGATAGAGCTAGTGATATAGGCTTGGCTCAAAATTTAAAATGCAAGAGTGTTTTCATTGGTGATAAAAATGAAGATGCAACGATTTCAACAACTAGCTGGAATGAGATTTATCAATATCTAAAATCAGAACCTAGAATAGGGAAAGTGAGTAGAGTAACGAAAGAAACCAATATTTTGGTGGAAGTAAATCTTGATGGCAACGGCAAAAACGATCTTTCAACGGGATTAGGATTCTTTGATCATATGTTGGAGCAAATTACCAAACACGGAAATCTAGATTTAACGGTAAAAGTAAAAGGGGATTTAGAAATAGATGAGCACCACACCATTGAAGATGTTGCCATAACTCTAGGAGAAGCATTTACAAAAGCCTTGGGCTCTAAAAAAGCGATAGAACGCTATGGTTTCCTTTTGCCAATGGACGATTGTTTAGCCCAAGTAGCAATCGATTTTGGAGGAAGATCTTGGCTCGTTTGGGACGCCAATTTTGAACGTGAAAAGATAGGCGAAATGCCTACAGAGATGTTTATGCACTTTTTTAAATCCTTTAGCGACGCCGCAAAGTGCAATTTGAATATCAAAGCTGAAGGGGATAATGAACACCACAAAATAGAAGCAATTTTTAAAGCATTTGCCAAAGCAATTAAAATGGCCGTGAGTAAGACAGATAATTTTTCAATACCAAGTACAAAAGGAACGATATGATAGCTATCATAGATTATAATGCTGGAAATATAAGTTCCGTTCAAAATGCCTTGAATCGTTTAGGTTATGATTCGATAATCACTAGAGATAAAGATGAGATATTAAATGCTGAAAAGATCATTTTACCGGGAGTTGGAGAAGCAAGTTCAGCCATGTCATATTTGAAAAAATATCACCTAGATGAGTTTATTAAGGAACTGAAGCAACCCTTTCTAGGAATCTGTTTAGGGATGCAACTAATGTGCAAGTACAGTGACGAGGGAGATGTAAATTGCTTGGGGATATTTGATGCTAATGTGAAACTATTTCCATCTCAAGAGAAAGTACCACATATGGGATGGAACGATTTAACTGGATTAAAAGGGGATTTATTTGAAAATATAAAACCTCTTGATGATGTGTATTTTGTTCATAGTTATTACGCAGAAATATGTCGTCATACATCTGCTCAATGTGATTATATACTCCCTTTCAGTGCTGCTTTGCAAAAAGATAATTTTTATGCTACCCAATTTCACCCAGAAAAATCTGCTGATGTTGGAGAACAGCTACTTAAAAACTTCCTAGAATTATGAGAATTATACCCGCAATAGATATCATAGATGGAAAGTGTGTTAGACTTTCCAAAGGTGATTATAGCACAAAGAAAATATACAATGAGAATCCATTAGAAGTAGCGAAGGAATTTGAAGCGAATGGAATTCAATATTTGCATGTTGTTGATTTAGACGGAGCGAAATCAGAGCAAATTGTAAATCATAAGATATTAGAATCAATCGCTACTCATACCAATTTGAAGATTGATTTTGGAGGAGGGCTAAAATCGGAAAAAGATTTAGAAATTGCCTTTGAATGTGGTGCAAAGCAAATTACTGGGGGAAGTATTGCCGTTAATAGGCCGGAAATTTTTAAAGAATGGATTATTAAATATGGAACAGAGAAGATTATTCTAGGGGCAGATTGCTATAACCGAAAAATAGCAACAAATGGTTGGCTAAAAGAATCAGATTTGGATGTCTTAGATTTCATCAAATCTTATGAAGTAAAAGGAATTCAATATGTTATTTGTACGGACATCTCGAAAGATGGTATGCTAGAAGGAGCTTCAAATGAGTTGTATAAAGAAATAATAGGAAACTCAAATGTGAAATTAATTGCCAGCGGCGGAGTTTCAAAATTAGAAGATCTTATCCAACTGAAAGAAATTGGGTGCGAAGGCGCCATACTTGGAAAAGCTATTTATGAAGGAAATATTTCATTAAAAGGATTACAGACACTATGCTAAAAAGAAGAATAATACCGTGTTTGGATATTCAGGATGGAAGAACAGTAAAAGGGATCAATTTTGTAAATATTCAAGATGCTGGAGATCCAATTGAATTGGCTGAAAACTATGTGAAACAAGGAGCAGATGAACTTGTTTTTCTAGATATTACGGCAACTATTGAGAATCGAGCCACTTTAATTGAACTCGTGAGAGATGTAGCAAAGGTTATAAATATTCCTTTTACCGTAGGTGGCGGAATCAACTCACTGGAGGATGCTGCAAAATTAATAACTGCTGGTGCCGATAAAATAAGCATCAATTCATCTGCAGTAAAAAACCCAAATTTAATAAAGGAGATAGTCGATAAATTTGGATCTCAATGCGTTGTAGTTGCCGTAGACACTAAATTCATAGATAATGAATGGATCGTTTTTGTGCATGGCGGAAGAACAATCACAGAAATAAAAACACTTGATTGGGTTAAACAAGTTGAAGCCCTAGGAGCAGGTGAAATACTCCTTACTTCGATGAATAATGATGGGACAAAGAATGGGTTTGCAATTGATATAACCAACGAAGTGAGTGAATCTATAAACATTCCAGTCATTGCCTCGGGTGGAGCTGGCTCTAAAGAACATTTTTTAGATTTATTCGAAACCAGCATTAGTGCCGGTTTAGCAGCTAGTATTTTCCATTATGGAGAAATCCAAATTCCAGAATTAAAAGAATACCTGATTAGTCAAAACATATCAATTAGAAAATAATATAATGAAAATAGATTTCAATAAAGGAGAGGGGCTTGTTCCCGTAATAATCCAACATACAAATACACTACAAGTATTGATGCTGGGATATATGAATAAAGAAGCATATAAGAAAACCAAAGAAGAGAATAGAGTTACTTTTTATAGCCGGAGTAAAAATAGGCTCTGGACAAAAGGAGAAGAATCTGGGAATTTTCTAGTTGTAAAGGATCTACAAATTGATTGTGATAACGACACTATACTTATAAAGGTAATTCCAAATGGCCCAACCTGTCATACAGGTGCTACCAGCTGTTTTAAAGAAGAAACCTCGAAAGGCTTTTTATATCAATTAGAGCAAACAATAAGTCAAAGAATAGATGATAATGATGAAGATTCTTATACGAACCAATTATTTAAAAAAGGCATCAATAAAGTAGCCCAAAAAGTTGGTGAAGAAGCAGTTGAATTGGTAATAGAAGCCAAAGATGATAATCCAGAATTATTTAAAAATGAAGCTGCCGATTTGCTATACCATTATTTATTGCTCTTAAAAGCCAAAGGATTCAGAATCGAGGAAGTAGAAGCTATTCTCAAAGAAAGAAATAAAGGAAAATAAAAACGCAGATAGAAACTATACCAATTTAAAACCATAGTGTGGCGGAGGTTATAAAGACAAAAACTGACTTAGAAAAAAATCAGTTATGTTTATTATACTTTCCTCCTTTTTCGCTAAATTAGCTAGTAAATTATCGCACAATAAATATGCAAATACCTTAGGTATAGATGATTGTCGTAAATTAAACTAATTATGAATTCAATATTTAAAAATGTTTCGGCGGTCGTTCTAGGCTGGCTGGGAGGCAGTGTTATCAATATGGGGCTTATTGGAACTGGCCAAAGTGTATATCCAATTTCAGGTATTGATCCTAATGACGTGAACGCTTTGGCTGAAGTCATGCCAACTTTGGGTTATGAATATTTTATTTTTCCGTTTTTAGGACATGCATCAGGAACCTTTGTTGGTGCTATAATAGCTGGTCTGATAGCAGCGAATCACAAAATGAAATTTGCATTGGCAATTGGCGGTTTATTCCTGCTAGGAGGTATCATTATGAGCTATTTGCTGCCAGGACCAACTTGGTTCGAAGTCACAGATATTGTTCTAGCGTATATTCCCATGGCTTGGCTTGGGGGCATAATAGGGGTTAAATTGTCGCACAGAAAATCAAGAAGTTAGTTGTATAAAAATAAAACGTACCTAATGATTTATTCTCTTTCCGAAAAAAAAAAAGAGAATTCATCGTTTGTAAATATCTTATGCACACTAAAAAGACCTACAGTATTAGACAAATGATATGGTGGACGAGATTCGAAACACTGTTCTTTATAATATTGATTACAGTTTTAGTTTCGGCTTACTACTTTTTAGATCTAAATTGGATTAAAATTCCATGGACACCACTGGCACTTATAGGTACAGCCGTAGCTTTTGTTATTGGGTTTCAAAATAATGCTGCTTATGTTAGAATATGGGAAGCTCGGAAGATTTGGGGCAGAATTGTGAATACCTCTAGAACACTTGGCACATACACTCAAGACATAGTGTCTAATGAGCATACTGAAACACCTTTTTCTAATGAACAACTTAAACATGAAATCAAAATAATTATATATCGTCATATTGCATGGATGACTGCGTTAAGACATAGTATGCGTACGTCTAAACCCTGAGAAACAGCGGTAAATCATAGAACTAATCAAGAGTGGAATTACCGACCACCAGAATTAGACTCTACTTTGGAAGAAGATTTAAAACCGTATATCTCTGAAAGTAATTTTGCATAAACCTTATCCAAAAACAATAAGCAAAGAGCACTATTATACTTACAATCTCATCATATAAGAAAACTGAAGGATCAGAGTATTATTTGGGAACTTTCATTTTTAGAAATTGAAGCGATCATTAAAGAACTTTTTACTTTACAGGGTAAATCTGAAAGAATCAAGAATTCCCCATACCCAAGACAATTCAGTACATTGAACCATTATTTTGTATGGGTATTTGTTTTGCTTTTACCTTTAGCACTAATTCCAAAATTTGCAGAAATTGGTGACGAAATAATTACTAAGAACCCATTAATTGGGAAATTATTTGTTTGGTTTTCAATTATCTTTTATGTTACTGTTGCATGGATCTTTTATACAATGGAGGGTATTGGCAGGACCGGAGAGAACACATTCGAAGGAACGGCTAATGATGTCCCGATATCAGTGTTCTATTAAGGTATCGAAATTGATTTAAGACAAAATCTTGGAGAATCTCTAGGAGAAATTCCCAAACAATTTCCAGTGAAACACCATACACAAATCTAAATATAATTGGTAAACCTTCATCGGATTGGTTAATGATTATAGGAACTTCCTTTCTAAACATTAAATTGTTGTTAATTTATGGAATAAATTGTTGTTTTAAAAAGGTGTGAACTACTTTCGGTCCCTTTAATTATAGACCCATCAAATATTATATTACTATGAAAAAAATCAGTATCGTTTATTACGCCATTTTTGCCTTATTAATTTCTTCAGTTGTAATTGCCCAACCTTCAATGCAAGAACCTTCTCAGACTGAATACATTTCTAACAGAACTGTTAATTTAATGGACAATCCTAATGATTATACTGGATCGCCATATTACAATGTGGCTTTTTTAAAAGGAAGTATCCTATCAAAAGGAAAAACAATTGCGTCGAATCAAATTCTAAGGTATAATGTGAGTAAAGAAGAATTCGAAATTAGAGACTCAAGAAATCAGGAAAGTAAAATCGTAAAAATCGTTCTTAGGAATAAGGATATCACGATACAAATTGGAGATGAGTCATTCGAATATATCTCCAGTGCAAAGAATAAACTTAGAGGATACTTTATCCCACTATTTAAGGGAGGTAAAAATTCTTTATATAAGAAGATTACAAAAAAGTATATAGCATCTCAAAAAGCAATAAACTCTATGGCTTCCGATATCGCCGCATTTTATAAAGAAAAAGAGATTCTTTATCTTGTAGATAATAAGGGTACATATACAGAATTGTCTTCATCTAAGAAAGGTAAATTAAAAGCCTTTGGTGATATGAAGAAAAATGTGAAAGATTACACAAAACAAAACAAATTGAACCTGAATAAGGAGAAAGACTTGATAAAAGTGGTTACATACGTTAACTCCATATAATAGATCTATTAATTAAAAAAAGTGCTTGGTTAAATTAATCAAGCACTTTTTTTATGGATCAAAGTATAATTATAACTACTCTATAATAATTTCAAGACTACAATTAATCATTTATTTCTACTTCGATGGTTTGTGGTCTTACTTGCTTCTGATGCTTCCAAACAAAGGTATAAAGCCACATTAGTGTAAAGGTTGGTATAACGTCGGTAATCGGAAGAATTTCCTCTATAAAAACAATAACAGAGGCAATTTTACCCTCTTTACCCTCGTACATTTCGCTCATTTTCTTTGCAGCATAAGGCGCCCATAAGATATCAAGTACCGGCCCGACAACAGGAATAGCCATAGAGAGCATTCCTATCGCATCGAAAGCTATACCATTCCGCAGTAATTTATATTTTGAATTTTCCATTTAGTAATATGTAAGATATTATCTCTCTTATAATGCAAAAAATATACCAAAATTATTTGTGCTCAAACCAGCCTTTTAACTACTTATACCAATTTGATTATGTAATATCGCATTCCTACATTTGAATCATTTTTAGTCCAGATGAGATAGAAAATCATAGCACCTGCCAACCAGAAGCCAGATATCGGCTAAAAAAGCATATGCTGAACCTGTTTCGATAAAACAAATTATTTGGCTAAATTGGTATTAGGACAAATCTGAAGTAATTAATTTAAGGAATTCATTTCGCGTTTCAATTTTTTCAAATTGTCCCCGAAAACCGGAAGTAGTTGTAACACTATTCTGTTTTTGGACCCCCCTCATCATCATACACATATGCGAAGCTTCTATTACTACTGCAACTCCCTCTGGTTTCAAGGTGTTGTTGATACATTCTAAAATATCATGCGTGAGTCGCTCTTGTACTTGCAATCTTCGTGCAAAAACATCAACAACTCTTGGTATTTTACTAAGCCCAACGATATGGCCATTGGGGATATATGCAATATGTGCTTTACCAAAAAACGGCAAAATATGATGTTCGCAAAGAGAATATAGTTCAATGTCTTTAATGACGACCATATCATTATATGACTCGGCAAACATGGCACTTCTAAGAATCTCTGCCGGATCTTGACAAGACCCTGAAGTCAAAAATTGCATAGCTTTTGCTGCACGTTCAGGAGTTTTCAGTATGCCTTCACGATCAACATCCTCACCTACTCCTTTCAGTATCTCTAAATAATTCTGCTTTAATTCGTCTGTAACCTTTTGGTTGTACTCCTCGTAATATTGATATGACCTCATTAAATAATTTTGTTTGTTCTTTTTATAAATAAATTAAACCGTCCACTAAATAAATACTTTTTAACTTTTATTTAGTAAATCTCGAACCTGATAATACTAGTTTTGCTAGATATCCCCTTTCATTAAACATCAATCAATATAGTCAATCCCATCAATATGCTAAGAAATATTTTAGTGTTCCTATTCATACTGAATTGTCTAACAGTAGTTTCGCAAGAAAAAAAAATTATTGAAGCCACTAAAATTGATAATCCGCCAAAAATTGATGGCATCTTAGACGACGTAGTTTGGCTACAACTACCATTTGCAGAAAATTTCTTTATGTATGACCCAGGAAATGAGGGTACAATTCCTGAAGGTTTTGAAACTAAGGTTAAAATGGCTTATGACGATAGAGCTATCTACCTGGCGGCATATATGTATGATCCCAATCCTTCTGAAATATTTACTCAGTTCTCACAAAGAGATGAAATTTTTGTGCAGGCCGATCACTTTTCAATTGCCTTAAACACGTATAATGATGGAATTAATGAAAGTCATTTCTTTGTCACCAGTGCAGGAACCATTGGTGATGCGATAGCAACTCAAAATGATTTTGACTTTAGTCATAACGTCGTATTTGAATGTAAAATATCAAAAGATCTAAAAGGATGGTATGCAGAATTTAAGATCCCATATAACGCATTGCGGTTTCCTGAACTAGACGAACAGAACTGGGCTGTAAATTTTTACCGTAAAATAATTAGTCAAAATCAGACTCATACCTGGAACTTCATTGACAAAACCAAGGGAAATGAATCTCAATATAGCGGCCTAGTAACAGGGATCAGAAATATTAATCCGCCGGTTCGTTTAACGCTATTTCCATTTGTTCAGGGGGTAGTTGCCAATTTTGATGGCAAAACAGAAACTGATTTTAGTGCTGGTATGGATTTGAAGTATGGCCTGAGTGATAGCTTTACCCTTGACGCCACCTTAATCCCTGATTTTGGACAAAGTGCTTTTGATGAAGTCACGCTGAATTTAGGTCCATTCGAACAAATTTTTGACGAAAATAGACCCTTCTTCACTGAAGGGGTCGATCTATTTCGAAAGGGTAGAGTTTTCTTTTCACGAAGAGTAGGTGGCGCACCCTCGGGAGAAGTTGGAGCATTGGAACCGAATGAACATATTATTGAAAATCCTGAAAGAGTGAATCTATTAAACGCTATAAAAATATCTGGAAGGACTAAAACTGGCCTGGGGGTTGGTTTTTTCAATGCAATAACTGAAAAGACATATGCGAGTATTGAAGACACAATTACTAAGAACAGAAGGAAAGTTCTCGTAGAACCATTAACCAACTACAATATTTTAGTCTTTGATCAACAATTTAATGGCAACTCATCGGTTTCTATTATCAATACAAATGTGACTCGTGAAAATGACTTTCGGGATGCTAATACTTCTGCTTTTGTTTTCGATCTTGCCGATAAAGGGAACAAGTTTCGATCTTCCGGAAGAGCTGTTATGAGCAACGTGAGCGATGTGAATGGAAATTCAAGCGGATTTAGATCAGAGTTGGATATTTTTAGAATAAAAGGAAAATTTAGGTATCGAATAGGACACGATTTTGCCAACGAAACCTATGACATCAATGATTTCGGCATAAGTAATCAAAATAATTATAATAATTTTGTAGCAGGAACTTCCTACCAGATTTTTGAACCCACAAAGACATTTAATACGTATAGGTTTCAAATTACTGCCCGACACAGACGTCTATACAAACCGAGTGTCCAGACAAGAAATCAAATAAATTTTGATGCTTTTTTCGTTTTACCGACTCGATTTGCTTTTGGTGGAAATATTGGATATAACAGCAAAGATGATAATTATTTTGAACCTAGAGTTGCTGGGCGTTATGTAACTTATGGATCCCGATTTTCAGGTGAAGCCTGGTTATCATCCGATTACCGAAAGAAGCTCGCTATTGATTTAAGACTAGGCTATACAAAATACTTCGATGGTGATCCGCGAAGACCAATGTTTTTAAGAATAAGTCCGAGATATCGATTTTCAGAAAAATTTCTTGTAGTTCTTTCTTCAGAATTTTCGAAAATAGAACGAGATTTTGGTTATGTAGAAGATAATGATACGGGTATATTCTTCGGACAAAGGGAGCGAACAAATATTGAAAACTCTATTCAGGCAAGTTTTAATTTTGACCCCTACAAGGCTATTGATTTGAGTTTCAGAAACTTCTGGAGTACTGCAGATTACAGTGAAAACATATTCTTTGAACTCAACGATAATGGGAGCTTAACAACAGTCAATTATGACACTTCAGAAAATGACCCCAACGCGAACTTTAATATTTGGAATTTAGATCTCAGCTTTCGTTGGCGATTTGCACCAGGTAGTGAAGCGACACTTTTATATCGTAATCAGATTTTTAACTTTGATAAGCTTTCAACATTGGGATATAGGGAAAGTTTAAATAATTTATTTGATCAGCCTCAACAGAATACGCTGTCTCTAAAGGTGACATATTTCATTGATTACAACAATGTACAGTATCTTTTTAATAAAAACTCTTAGTAGAATAAAACTGATTGTCTCGCAAATCTAATTAGGTAGCATAGAAGGCGATCACTCGTATTCTTCAAAAAGGCCTCAATCGCTTATTGTTTAATCGGGACTAAAATATTACTTTCACAGTGTAAACAAATTTAGATGATAGTAGCAAAGAACCTTCATAAATATTACGACACACTACATGTGTTAAAGGGTGTTGACCTTTCCATTTCAAAAGGTGAAATTGTATCTATTGTAGGTGCATCAGGCGCTGGAAAAACGACGTTACTTCAAATAATTGGCACGCTTGATTCGTTTCAGGCAAACGGTGGGTCACTTGTTATAAATAACACAGACATCGCTAGTTTAAATAGAAAGGATTTGGCGAAATTTAGAAATGAGCACTTGGGGTTCATTTTTCAATTTCACCAATTATTGCCAGAATTCACAGCACTTGAAAATGTCTGCATTCCGGCATTTATAAAAAATACTCCCAAAGCTGAAGTAGAAAAAAAGGCAAAAGAACTGCTTTCTTTTCTAGGGCTGTCCCATCGAGAATCGCACAAGCCAAATGAACTATCTGGCGGTGAACAGCAGCGTGTTGCGGTAGCGCGAGCCCTCATTAATAATCCCGCTATCATTTTGGCAGATGAACCGAGTGGGAATTTGGACACAGAAAGCGCGGAGAATTTGCATCATTTATTTTTTAAGCTAAGGGATACTTTCGGACAAACTTTCGTAATCGTAACTCATAATGAGGAATTAGCTGGGATGGCAGACCGGAAGTTAGTCATGCAGGATGGTAGAATAGTATAGACTAAAGCGCTTGTGTTAACTTCGAATGCGATCTTAAGGCTGTTTTAAACTATAAACTCATTTAGGGAATCAAATTAGGAACCATTCAAAATTATTCAATAGTCCGGTATTTAAATTAAACTAGATCATTATATCAATGAATAAGAAAGAACTAAAAGAATTTCTAGATGAAAAGGTGATTCAGTATAATAACACAGATTTTATTGAAAGTGATCCTATCCAAATTCCACATCTTTTTACTTTAAAAGAGGATATTGAAATCTCAGGTTTTTTAATCGCAACCATTGCTTGGGGCAATCGCAAGAGTATCATTAACAATGGGACAAAGCTTATGCGAATGATGGGAGATGCTCCTTATGATTTTGTAATGAATTTTTCTGAAATGGATTCTGAAAAATTTTCTGGATTTAAACATCGTACTTTCAACGAATATGACCTTACATTTTTTATAAAAGCATTACAGAATATCTATCTGAATCACGACGGAATGGAAGCACTCTTTTCGAAAAACTCAAAAAAAAAGAGTCTTCAGCCAGCTATTCATGAATTCAAGAAAGTGTTTTTCGAAATCCCGCATCTGCCAAGAACTCAAAAGCACATAAGTGATCCCTTAAAAAATTCGGCAGCCAAACGCATCAACATGTACTTGCGATGGATGGTAAGAAATGACAATACTGGAGTAGATTTTGGCATTTGGAAAAACATATCCCCATCCTTACTCTCCTGCCCTCTAGACGTGCACAGTGGTAATGTTGCAAGAAAACTCAAAATGCTTTCTAGAAAACAAAACGATGGAAAGGCATTGACCGAATTAGATGCTGCGCTTCGTAAATTAGATGCTGCGGATCCCGTAAAGTATGATTTCGCACTCTTCGGCCTCGGAGCATTTGAAAAATTTTAATAAAATTTTAGAGATATCAGTATCCCTACTTTTTATATCTTTGAAAAATAATTACAGGAATGCAGTTTAAACACCCAGAATTACTTTACGCTCTTTTTCTACTACTCATTCCAATAATTGTTCATCTTTTTCAGTTACGACGATTTCAAAAAATTGATTTTACAAATGTTGCTTTTCTTAAGAAGGTAACCATTCAAACTCGTAAAAGTTCGCAGCTTAAAAAATGGCTTACACTCTTGACGCGACTTGCAGCAATGGCATTCTTAA
>JBLHIC010000050.1:0-17809 GCA_047614245.1 Flavobacteriaceae bacterium | reverse complement strand
TTATACTTCTAATTATCACAATTACCGAAGTCACGCGTCCAAAGCCGCTCAATTGGAAATCTAGTTTTACTGCGGTTGACAAAATTCCCTTCGGAAGCTATGTGCTTTTTGAAGAACTACCGTCCCTGTTTAAAGATGCTACTATTGAAAAAATAAAAGGAGATCCTTATGAGTTTTTGAAAGAGGATTCCTATGAAAACAACTCCGCCTACATATTGATCAATGATAATATTTCTATTGATAAACAACAACTTGAAAGTTTTAAGAACTATGTTGAGGCAGGAAATACGATTTTATTATCGGCTAGAAATTTTGGGCAAGTAATTTCAGATTCGCTATTAACTGAAACCATTCAGGACTATTCCATTCTTGAAAATGATTTAAAGCCTCGATTGTTTAATAAGAGTTTTCACCAAGATTCGATCCCAATCTTTAAGAAAGGGGTTTACAAATCTGTTTTTACAACTATCGATACAATCCACACCAAGGCTTTGGGGTATTTCGATTTGGGACAACATAATACCGAAACTTTGAATTATATATCTATTTCCTTCGGAAAGGGAACATTTCTATTTCACACGCTTCCTGAAGCATTTTCAAATTATTACCTCATCAACGGCTATGATCAATATGCGGCGCAGGTTTTATCTTATATCGATGCTGATACAATCTATTGGGATACATATCTGAAGTCAGGAAGAAAAATTATAGATTCTCCAATGCGATTTGTTTTTAATCAGAAGTCGCTGCAATGGGCTTATTATACCCTAATGCTGGGGTTAATCCTTTTTATAATCATTAAAGGAAAGCGAGAACAACGAGTTATCGAAGTTATAGAGCCTTTACAAAATACCTCTATAGAATTTACAAAAACAATCGGCGATTTGTATTTTCAGCATAAAGACTTCGCAAATATTGTAGCAAAGAAAATCACATATTTTCTTGAAGTAGTGCGATCAAAATATTACTTAGACACCACAGAACTCAATTCGGAATTTATTCAGAAATTAGCGTTAAAAAGTAACGTGAGTCTTGAAAAAACAACAAAACTCATTCAACTTATCACTCATTTAAAAGGAAAAGCTGTTCATAGCGAGCAGGATATTATAGCATTAAATAAACAAATTGAAGATTTTAAGATATGGAAGAAGCATTAGAAAATTCGGAGGGAAACTCGTTAGAATTTAATTCTAGAATCGATCTTAAGAACCTTGAAGAAGCGGTTCAAAAGATTAAAAAAGAAATGGGAAAGGTAATTGTTGGTCAGCATGAAATGTTGGAAATGCTAATCGTTTCAATACTGGCTGATGGCCATTCTTTAATAGAAGGTGTTCCCGGAGTAGCAAAAACCATTACCGCTAAGCTACTTGCAAAAACCTTGGACGTAAATTTTAGTAGGATACAATTTACTCCAGATCTAATGCCAAGTGATATTTTGGGAACCTCGATCTTTAATGTTAAAAACAGCGAGTTTGAATTTAAAAAAGGCCCAATATTTTCAAATATTGTATTAATTGATGAAATAAACCGGGCTCCGGCAAAAACGCAGGCTGCACTTTTTGAAGTAATGGAAGAGCGGCAAATAACAATGGATGGTAAGAAGTACAAAATGCAACCCCCTTTCCTTGTTTTTGCAACACAAAACCCCGTAGAACAGGAAGGGACCTATGCGCTTCCTGAAGCACAGTTAGACCGTTTTCTTTTTAAAATAAATGTGCCTTATCCGAGCCTTGAAGATGAGCTTATCATTCTAGAAAACGAGCATCGACGTGAAAATACCGCTGCTATAGATTTAATTGAGCCAATATTGAGCGCTGCACAAATCGCGGAATATCAGGCCACAATTCGGAAAATAATCATAGAAAAAAACTTGTTGAAATATATAGCGGCTATTGTCAATAATACGCGGACGAATTCAAATCTATTTCTAGGAGCTTCACCTCGAGCTTCTTTAGGAATAATGACAACTTCTAAAGCAATGGCTGCCATTAACGGGCGAGACTTTGTAACTCCAGATGATATTAAAAAAGTAGCATCGGCAGTCCTTAGCCATAGAATTATGCTTACTCCAGAAAGAGAAATGGAAGGGCTAACTCCTATTAAGGTAGTTCAACAAATTATTGAGACTATCGAAATTCCGAGATAATAATGAGACAATTTATTAAAAGCTTTTATCTGTGCAAACGTTTTTTCGTCGCTATATTTTGTGTGGCAATCTTGTTTGTAGTTGCCTATTTCTTCGGAAACATCTTCTGGGTGGTAAAGCTTTTACTCTTTCTTTTAATTTTTACATTACTTATTGATATCGCTTTGCTTTACCTTAATAAAGAAGGCGTTCAGGCGAGAAGAATCCTACCCAATAAGCTTTCAAATGGAGATGAAAATCCAATTGAGATACAGCTTATCAATCGATTTAAGTTCACTGTTTCAACAAAGATAATTGACGAGTTACCTGTACAATGGCAGCAACGCGATTTTAAGATCTTATCTATTATAAACGCTTCCGAAGAAAAAAAATATAGTTATCAAGTAAGACCAACAGAACGAGGTGAATATCACTTTGGAAACTTAAATATCTTCTCATCATCAGTTTTAGGATTAGTAGCTAGAAGGCAGCAATATTCAGATGAAGCTATGGTACCCAATTATCCTTCCTTTCTTCAGCTAAAAAAGTATGATCTCATTGCATTTAGTAATCGGTTAAAATTTTTCGGACTTAAAAAAATTCGGCGTCTTGGACATACTATGGAGTTTGAGCAAATCAAGGAATACGTGGCAGGTGATGACATTCGAAATATTAATTGGAAGGCCACAGCAAAAAAGAATGATTTGATGGTGAATCAATTTCAGGATGAGAAGTCACAACCAATTTACTCTGTAATTGATAAAGGGAGAGTCATGAAAATGCCATTTAATGGCCTGAGTCTTTTGGACTATGCTATTAATGCGAGCTTAGTCATTTCTAATGTAGCATTGCGTAAGCAAGACAAAGCAGGGATGTTTACTTTTTCGAGAAAGATTGAAGATCGGGTCGTTGCGAAACGTAGGAGCGCACAAATGAACTTGATACAGGAGGCGCTATACAATCTAAACACAGATTTTTCTGAAAGTGATTTCTCAAGACTCTATGTCGATATTAAGAGACAGGTAAAACAGCGGAGCCTGTTATTGCTATATACTAATTTTGAAACAATGGATGCTTTGCATAGGCAACTTCCCTATTTTCAAGCTATAAACCGAAACCATCTTCTTGTTGTTATATTCTTTGAAAATACGGAGCTAAAAACATTCACAAATAAAAATGCGGAGACAACAAGAGCGATTTTTGAAAAAACGATTGCCGAAAAATTTAGATACGAAAAGAAACTTATAGTCAATGAACTTCATAAACACGGCATTCAGACCATTCTCACTGCTCCCGAGGACTTAACGGTCAAGACCATCAACAAATACCTTGAAATTAAAGCACGAGGGCTGCTTTGACATTCTAAGATTAATGAATCAATAAATTTATTTTCACCTCGACAATCAACAATCAGCCATCGTTTAAATGTTTAGTTGTTCATAGTGAAATGCTACTTTCAAACTACGATTACACGATTCAACGAATAAACAAATTAACTTTTCACTTTGAACTTTGAACTTTTTAACAATTCATCCACATAAACTTACAGTTCGGTTTTATTATTTATTTCTGAAGAGAGTTCTATTACAACTTTGTACCAGAAATAATAACTAAAACTTTAAATTATGAAAACAATAATAGTCTCTATCGCATTATCTTTCACCTCATTATTTTTAACCGCTCAGTCGGAAACTGAAACTTCAACGGAAGGAACAACTATTACAATTACCATTCCCATTCAAAGCAATGAAGGAACTATTCTTGTAGGGTTATACAAGGAATCAAACTTTATGCAAAACCCAACTCTCGGGGCCATTGGTGAAATTAAAGATGGTAAATCTATTGTCATTCTGAATAATATTACCCCCGGGGAATATGGAATAACACTTTTACATGACAAAAATAATAACAAGCGTATGGATTTCGATGCTAATGGCAGGCCTTTAGAGATGTATGGAGTTTCCAATAATAATATGAGCTATGGCCCTCCTCAATGGAGTGATGCCAAATTTGAGGTAGCAAATACTCCAGTTGAGATGGAGATTAGATTATAATTTCCAAATACTCTGCTTTAATATTTAAATAAAAGGTTCTATTCCCTCTGAGATTAGAACCTTTTCACTATAAGTAAAATCATATGTTTATGACAATTACATAGATTTTATCGATAGAATTGACTATCTTCGTTTAAACGGATTTGATTATGACAATTACCCAACTAAAATATGTTCTCGCGGTCGCAGAGCAGCAGAACTTCACCAAAGCCGCTCAAAAAACTTTTGTAACACAGCCTACTTTGAGTATGCAGATTCAAAAGCTTGAAGATGAATTGGACATTCAAATTTTCGATCGAACTAAGAAGCCAATCGAGTTAACTTCCATTGGAAATAAAATTGTAAGTCAGGCTCGTAGCATTGTGAACGAGGCGGAAAGAATGCAAGATATTGTTGATCAAGATAAGGGATACATAGGAGGAGAATTCAAACTTGGCATTATTCCGACGATAATGCCAACTCTTTTACCCATGTTTTTAAGGAATTTCACGAATCGATATCCAAAAGTCCAACTTAAGATCGAGGAACATACTACCGAAAATATTATCTCCAAATTAATGGACGGCCACCTGGATGCTGCAATAGCTGCTACGCCTCTTTCTCATGAAAAAGTTAAAGAAAGAGTCTTGTATTATGAGCCATTCGTTGGATATATTCCTGAGAATCATCGCCTGTCTGCAGAAAAAAAAATAAATAGATCCGATTTGGATATTGATGACATTCTACTACTAGAAGATGGGCATTGCTTTCGAGATGGAGTAATAAATTTGTGTAAAGCTTCGAAGCTTAATCCACACGATAATTTTCAACTGCAAAGTGGAAGTTTTGAAACACTTATCAAACTATCCAATGAGGGACTTGGAATGACATTACTGCCATATCTCCATACTTTAGATATTCCGAAAGACCAAATTAGCAAACTTCACTATTTTAATGAACCTTCACCAGCTAGAGAAGTAAGTATTCTACATCATAAAAATGAATTAAAGATGCAAATCATAGATGCGTTATACGATGTAATATCAGGAGTAGTAAGAGGGGCAATTGCCTTTCAGGATATAAAAATTATAAGTCCTAAAAAGAGTTAAAACAAAAAACAAATCCCTTCTTACCTAGGTGAGAAGGGATTTGTTTATGGGTTTAAAAAAACTAAACATTGATTTAATTGTGGATTCTGTTTAAGTAAAGAGTCTATCCAAATTTTCAATTCCTCTATTTCATAGGGGAGTAATCTTGTCAAGGCTTTCTT
This sequence comes from Flavobacteriaceae bacterium, assembly GCA_047614245.1. Classification (GTDB taxonomy): domain Bacteria; phylum Bacteroidota; class Bacteroidia; order Flavobacteriales; family Flavobacteriaceae; genus Ulvibacter. Next base: position 12,381 of record JBLHIC010000050.1, on the reverse strand, counting down.
TAACTCTTTACAGAACAAATTTACATCAAAACTAACTTTTGAAAGTACCGCTTTGGTATAGTCAAACATTGCTCTAGCCATAGTTAAAAGTGAATTAAATATTGGTTAAGTATTGTTCGTCAATAGGCAGAGTTGGATTTAAATTAAACTTGCTTCAAGATAACGAAAAAATTGCAGATTATTTCAATTCATTATATATAACTTTTGTTAAAATTTGTTATCCCCATCTAATAAATCTCCCAAGCCCCCTAAAATACTACCTTCACCTTTTCTCTTACCTCCACCTCGTGGAGCAGCCATCCAAACACGTTTTGCCAACCGGCTAAATGGAAGTGACTGAATGTAAACTGTCCCTGGTCCTGTTAATGATGCAAAAAACAATCCCTCACCACCAAAAAGCGAGTTTTTAATTCCACCAATAAATTCTATATCATAAGATACTGTATTATCGAATCCAATGATACAACCTGTATCTACTTTCAACTTTTCTCCCACTCCAAGTTCCTTAGTTGCTGTTGTACCTCCAGCGTGAACAAATGCCATTCCATCTCCCTCAAGTTTTTGCATAATGAACCCTTCACCTCCAAAGAGACCTCTTCCTAATTTCTTCGAAAATTCAATCCCAATCGAAACTCCCTTTGCAGCACATAAGAAGGCATCTTTTTGACAAATAAATTTCCCTCCAAATTTCTTTAAATCAATTGCAATAATTTTTCCAGGATACGGGGAGGCAAAACTGACTTTCTTCTTTCCAATACCATTATTATAGTAAGCCGTCATAAATAGGCTTTCTCCTGTTAGTAATCTCTTTCCCGCTCCAAATATTTTCCCCATAACGCTATTATCCTGCGCAGAGCCGTCCCCTAACAAGGTTTCCATTTTGATATCTTCCTCCATCATCATAAAGCTTCCTGCTTCCGAAATTACTCCTTCATTAGGATCTAATTCGATTTCTACAAATTGCATCTCTTCACCATAAATGGTATAATCTATTTCGTGTGCTTCCATATTCTAGCGTATTTTGTTTGTGAAAACATATGTTGATTCAATATCTGATTTGTTACAATATTTTTGAAAATGTACACATTGTTATTTCAAAATGAGCTTACTAGTTTGAAAATTACAAATCTAATATTTCAAATAAATTTATATACCAAAGCATTATCAAATTAAGTATTGTCTCTTATGTCCAGGAGTGCAACGGTCTTACGTCTTAGTCGAATACGGCTAATATAGTAAGATAAATATATTCAGAAGCTTCGACTTCAATCTCTAACTTTAACCGCCCATTCAAATTCGAAGGTTGAGACAATATCTCCTTTACGGTCTCTTCCAACCGAGGTCATCGAACAGGTTTGTCCTTCACCAGTAGCAATAGTCATTTCTAGTGCTTCTTTAATAAGGTTGCCATCATTGCAAGTAAAAGTAATTCGACCTCGGGCCTTTTTTGAAAATGTTCCTTGGTTCTTAGTTACCAACATGGAAATACTTCTCCTCTGTTCCTTAACAGTAGATATTAACAGGGTGCCAGTGCTTAGCTCTGCTGCCATACCTTGTACAGCCCAAAACATTGATTTAAACGGGTTCTGATTAATCCAACGGTGTTTTACTGAAGTAACACATGTTGTATCTGAAATCGATTTAACTCGTACCCCACAAAAATATGCCGCTGGCAGTTTAAAAAATAAAAATGCATTAATCTTACTAGGTTTTACCGGCATTGAGAGATAATTTTCGGCTAAGATATTCATTTTAAACGAAACTTAAATATGTTAAAATTATGTTAATTTTAGTACTATGCGTAACATACTACCTTTTTTAAGACATATATTTGTATAAGAAATTAATAAGCAATGGAATATACAGTCTCAGAAAATCAAAAAAATTTAGGTGCATTTATTCATCTATCAACCTTTTCAAAATACTTCTTCCCTTTCGCAAACTTTTTTGCCCCACTCCTCCTTTGGACGTTGAACAAGGATAAGCCGTTTGCAAATGAACACGGGAGAGAAGCCATTAATTTCCAGCTAAGCATACTTTTATATACCATCCTTATTGGACTATTATTTATTCCCTTCTTTATGGTTTTTGCTATTGACTTTGTATCTCTAATAGATGCAGTAGACCATACAGTTCATGAATTGAGATACCAAGACATTAAAAATCTATCGGGATATATTTTACTGATATCCCTTGCCATTCTGCTCCTAGCAGGATTGTTTATATTCGAATTGTACGCAGTTATCACGGCAACAATGCAGGCCAACAATGGAAAAACATATAAGTATCCATTAAGTATACCATTCATTAAGTTAAACCCTCCGTTAAATACGGAGACAAATAAATCAGAACATGAGCACTCTAGTTAGCTTTTTATTGGCCGCCGTCTTGAACGTTCTTGGGGGAGAAATGCCCAAAGAAGCAGACATAATTTCAGAAGTGAAGATCGAAATATGTGACAATTACGAAACTATAGCGTCAAATAGCGTGATCATCAAAAACGAACAGTTATTTAAAGTAAAAGGAATCAGATGAAAATTGAAAACACAAAAGCGCAAATGCGTAAAGGGGTACTGGAGTACTGCATCCTGTCTGTCTTAAAAGATGGTGAGGCCTATACTTCAGATATTTTAGACACCTTGAAAGACGCAAAACTACTGGTAGTTGAAGGTACCATTTATCCACTTCTAACCAGGCTTAAAAACGCCGGATTACTTTCCTATAGATGGGAAGAATCTACAGGTGGACCCCCACGTAAGTATTACGAACTCACCGAAACAGGAACATTATTTTTAAAAGAATTAAATACAACTTGGAGCACTTTGCTAAAAGCTGTTAACAGAGTAACTAGCGAAAAAACTAAAAAATGAAAAAGACAGTAAATGTAAACTTAGCCGGAATGTTTTTCCACATCGATGAGGATGCCTTTGGAAAACTAACACGCTATCTTGATGCTATTAAAAGATCACTATCCGATCCACAAGGTAGTGATGAAATTATTCGAGATATTGAAGCTCGTATATCTGAACTTTTTTCAGAAAAAATGAAAAGTAGTTCTCAAGTAATATCATTAAAAGAACTTGATGAGGTTATCGCAGTTATGGGACAACCTGAAGATTATATGGTGGATGAAGAAATTTTTGAAGATAGTTCTTCGAATTCTAAACGTAGATCTTCATCTTCTTCATCTTCTTCATCCTCTAAGAAATTATTTAGAGACGTTGATGATAAATTTGTTGCAGGGGTCTCCTCTGGAATAGGACATTATCTTGGAATTGATGTTATCTGGATTCGATTAGTTTGGGTAATACTAGTACTTGTAGGATTTGGAAGTCCATTATTAGTTTACTTACTATTATGGATCTTAGTCCCTGCAGCCGAAAGTACTGCAGATAAATTAAGAATGACTGGAGAACCAATCAATATTTCCAATATTGAAAAAAAGTTCAAGGAAGGATATGATGCTGTCGCCGATAAAGTAAAAGGCGCCGACTACGACAAATACGGGCAAAAAGTAAAAAGCGGTGCATCCGGTTTTTTCGATACGCTTGGTAGTATCCTTCTAGTTTTAGTTAAAATATTTGTCAAGTTCGTAGGTGTTTTGTTAGTTATTATCTCTCTTTCAACATTAATCGGTCTAATTGTAGGGTTATTTACCTTCGGATCTATAGATTTTTGGGGACACGGTGAGTTAATGGACTATATTTCTTTAATCGATACTACAAATTCTCCAATATGGCTTATCTCTATCTTAGCATTGTTCGCCGCTGGAATACCTTTCTTTGTATTATTTATCTTAGGGCTTAAATTATTGATTGACAATTTAAAATCTATTGGAACTCCAGCTAAAATTCTTCTTTTAGCAGCATGGATTCTGTCTATCGTTGGTTTAGGTATATTAGGAATTCAACAGGCTACAGAGCAGGCATTCGATGGAGATTCGATTTCAGAAAACACCCTTCAAGTTAAAACTGGTGATACCCTTAAAATAGCAATGAGAGCCGACAAACAATATAGTTATGATGTTTCTAGACAAGGAGGATTAAAGATTGAATACGATGATAATGCCGAGAAAGTTATTTATTCGAATGATATTCGGCTTATTGTTCGTCATACTAGAGATAGTGTTGGATCCTTAACAATTAAAAAGAAAGCGCAGGGAAACAGCTTTCTAGATGCCAAAAAAAAAGCGGAAGCTATCAATTATAATTATTCGTTGGATGACAACAACTTATTTCTAAATGGTTTCTTTACAACTGACATGAAAAATAAATATCGTGATCAAGAAGTCGAGTTAGTGCTTTACTTGCCAGTTGGAAGTGTATTATTTGCTGATAGAAACACCTATTCTTTTCATAGAAATAGCTCTAGATATGACGACATTTTGAATAATGGAGACGAAGAGTATTTCTTACGAATAATTGAAAATGGAACCCAATGTCTCGATTGTCGGGAAGAATCGGATGGCATGATGAATTCTAATACAAATGATGCTGCTGCTTGGGAAACTGATGTAGAAAAGGATTTCAATGATCATCAAGATGATTCGCATCGAATAATAATTGATGAAGACGGAATTGAAGTTAAACATAACAACAATGACGAAGTATTGGAAATAAAACACGGGAATTAATCAATTTATTAACCTATCAAATTTCAGAAAATAATAAACTAAATAATATGAAAACTATTAAGATAATTGGCACATTAGCCGCAATATTAATGCTTAGCTCCTGTAACTTCTATTCTATTATAGGACAAGTTGACGGAAATGGCAATGTAGTCAACAAAGAAAGAATGGTTTCTGAAAATTTTTCAGAGGTTAAAGGAAGTGCGGGATTAGACGTCTATCTAACGGAAGGTTCTGAGAATAAAATTGTTGTTGAAGCAGACGAGAATTTATTAGAGTTTATAGAAACTAATATAGCTAATGGCAGATTAAACATTACTACCAATAAAAATATTGGAAGGTCCAAGTCGAAAAAAGTTCATGTTACATATAAAAAATTAGATGAAATTCATGCGTCTAGCGGGGCAGATGTTATTGGAAATTCTGTGATAAAAAATGAGATAATTACACTTGACGCAAGCAGTGGCTCCGAGATTGAAGTTGAAGTTTTTGCTAGGGAGGTATTTGCAGAAACTAGTAGTGGAGCTGATATAAATGTTAGAGGTAAGGCGACATTATTATTGGCAAGTAGCTCTAGTGGAAGTGATATTAATGCAAAAGAACTACTAGTTGTTAATTGTAATGCAGATGCTTCTAGTGGAGGAAACATAATCGTAAACGTGAAGGAAAAACTTTTGACCGAAGCAACCAGTGGTGGAAGTATAAGGTATTTCGGAAACCCTTCCGCGGTGTCAAATGATGCCAGTCAATCGGGGAATGTACATAAAATGTAATCCACACAACAACCAACTATAACAGATCCGTTTCAAGTCATCAATGCTATCGATTGATTTGAAACGGATTTTTATACGACATTTAAAAATTAATTTGGTATTGATTAATAAAAATAACCTATGAAAAAAAATCGTTTTATTTACTTCGGAATTTTCAGTATTTTTTTAACTAGTCAATTACTGAATGCCCAAGTTGAAAAATCATCGGAACTATTTCAGCAATTAAAAGCAGCCGATAGCCTACTCTTTAATATTGGTTTTAACACCTGTAGCATGGCTCCTTTTGAAACATTAATTAGTGAAAACTTCGAATTTTATCACGATAAAGGAGGAATTACTACCTCAAAGGCCGAATTCATCCAGGCATTCAAAGATGGGCTATGTAAATCTCCAGAAACTTACCAATCCAGAAGGGAACTAGTGAAAGGTAGTTTAGAGGTTTTTGCATTAAAGAACAATGGCAAATTATACGGGGCAATCCAAAACGGTAGACATCAATTTCATGAAAAATCCGTCGGCAGTCCTGAAACTAAAGGTAATATAGCAAGATTTACACATCTCTGGCTCCTGGAAGACGGAGTTTGGAAACTTATACGATCACTAAGTTATGACCATTTATAGCCTAAGATTTCAAATATAAACTATCAAGAATTGATTCTTTCCTCAAGAACAAGTTATACCAATTCGATTGCGTAATGTCGTAATTCAAGTTAGAATTATTTTTAATTTAGCTGAGACAAAAACAATGCATAGCCACAGCTACGAATTCATTTAATATTGAAACCCGACTGACGGCAAGGGTTGGGCTGAAAAGCCTGTGCCAAACTTGTTTCGGTAAAATAAATATCAGTGACACTTTAGATGGTTAAATTAGTGTTGCATACTGTTCCTCAAGCAGTAACTGGTTGAGGACTTATTTTGCCCATCACATCTCCCGCTTGCAAAGACTTCTAGTTTTCTTAGTCTTTGTACTTATACATTCAGACAAGGCATAACATGCATTATTATAGAATCACTCTTTAACAATCTTGTGCACTTGACTAAATTCTTCAGTTTCAATTTTCACAATGTATAATCCTCGGACAAAGTCCTTAAGGGAAAATGTATTATTATAACCAAATCTACGGTACAGTAATTCTCCCATCAGTCTGCCATTAATATCAAAAATTGTAACTGTTAACCTTTCACGCTCTTTAAGACTATTCATCTCTACTTCGCCTTTCGTCGGATTGGGAAATAACGATATTAAGTCCGCACCTTCATCGCCACTGATATTATTAACATTAGATTCAACGGTAATATTAAAGGTACATACGCTTTCATTTCCGGAGTTATCAATAAGGTATACGGTTACCAATGTGGTTCCAACATCAAGACCTGAATTTATTATCGGCTCTTGTCGGACTGTAAGAGAACTTGTGCAATTATCGCTGCTAATAGGCGGAAAATACGGGAGTGAATAAGTAGTTTCTCCAAAAGGTATTATAACAATCAAATCTTCCCGGCAAGTAATAATCGGAGCCTCGGAGTCGGAAACTATTTGGACCGTATCCAAAGCTGTTGAAGCTTCCGAACAACTGCTGCTCATTACAGTATAAGAAATACTAAAGCTCCCTGTACCTAGCGTAGTTGGATCAAAAGTATACGAAAGTCCATCTCCATTATCAGTTACCCCTGGGCCGTTATAAATACCCCCATGAGGTAACCCACCAGCTTCGTTGTAAAGAATAAGGGATTCATCACATAATTGATCTTTTGGGATTTGAAAAACTGCTGTACTAGGCGGAAGCTCATAAGACTCCAAACCATCGTCGAGATATCCCGAGTAGCCTTGAGAAGCATTAATACCCAGTCCCCTTTTTGCAAAGGCTGGCCAAAGCACACAGGCAACTTCAATTCCATACATCGTACTCCCAGTGGTCATAATTGCATCCCGTGCATCGACAAACCCGGGGTTACAAGGCGTAAATTTTAACGCCTCAGTTACAATAGCCATAGCCATTACATTTCCAGCATCTTCGTTAATATTGCCAGTAAAATTAGTAAGATTGGGGTCGAAGCCATATTCATTAATTAAGCCCCAAGTCATCTCCCAAAGCATTGCAGCCCAAACTGTACCCACTCCATGTGGTATACCCACAGTCTTAATTGAATCATAAGTCAATGGATTCAACGCTATATCTGTAGTATAAGGATATTCTCTTACTCCTCCACCCAATGGACCATCCCCCCTGTAATAGTTCGCTATACCCCTTGGAAGTTCTTCAGAATCTCCTGGCTTCATTGTTGTAACTAATGCATACCAATCTGACCACCCTTCTCCCATCTGTTCATCATTAAATAAGCAACCCGTATTGTCAGAACCACCAACTAATCTAATTGTAACGCCATGTGCAAATTCATGAATTATCACTGAATTGTCGAAAGAACCATCCTTATCCCCACAGACATCAATTCTCATCGTCGGATTAATTCCTTCTGGAGGAATACTGAAACTCCCATTGCAATCTCGCGAATCATTTTGTGATTCAGCATAAACAGAATCACCGCCAATCCCCTCACCACTATAATTTACATTTTGAAAATTTCCAGCGGCTTCTGTAAAGCCATATTCAAACATTAAATCGTGCATTATATTGATCCAATAAAAAAGATTGGTTATAGAAGCGTCCTTGTATTGATTAACTTCGGAGTAGATTGGGCTGAAAGCAAATTCAGTAAAGTTCAAAGAACTACCTCCATCCGGTTGATAGCCATGATTTTCCCCGCCATCAAAGCTATATGCATTATTCCCTCGTGTACTCGTATGATCAGCACCTGCTACCCCATTGGAATCATGCCATCCAAAAGGGGAAGCGTTTAAATTAGCGGGCATTATTTCAATAGTTCTGTCCCCGAAGAGAGGGCTTTCTAAAGGATATTTTATAACCTCGTAGCATTCTATAAATCCTGATCCAAGATCTTCAGGTAAAACATTTATAGAAGGTCTTTGGGGCAAAGCAAAATTAATATTCAATTTTGAACCTTCGTCACTGTGATCGTGTTCCATACTACAGTTCACAACAAAATCATCCTTTTCAATAATTTTACCTGTTATAGCACTCGCTCGAATATTCCACCAATGTTCCTTCTCAATCTCTTGAATTGTAATTTCCCAAACTAGTTCTAAATCACCACTCTTTGTAACTAAATATTTTAATTTTACTGGAATTGGATCAATTGAAATACCAGCATTACTTAAAAGATATTCATTGTTTTTTTTATCCTTTTTATTTAAAATAATTAAATCTTCTGTCATTTTATAACCAAGTTGATCGGCTACTGCCGAAACTGCTTTTCTAGCTGAAAGAGATGGAATCTGATTTGCGACGATTCTACTTGTTCGGTCTTTAAGAAAATGATTGCTATCAGAAATTACTTCATTTGTGGAATTAACATGTACTGAAGAGTTCGTACCGACTATTTGAATTCCAAACAAAGTTTGTGAAAAATAAAGGTGATGTACTTTACTTATTCCACTAACGTGATTATTAGTAACAACAAATTCAACATCTTTTGGGCTTAAACTCTTTTTATCAACCTGAGAAAGTAGATATCCCTCAACAATCACATCAACATCTTGAGAATTAGCTTTTTCCAAGCCAATGCACAACAATGCAAAGAACAAAAGCCATGAGGAAGTTCTCATTATGTTTAAATTTTTGGTTAGAGGTTTATACCAAATTAGTCAATTAATAATTAACCTTAGGAAAACCCGATAAGAACTTACTTGGGACCAGTCGTTATATAAACAAGAAGGTTATACGTTAGACTAAAAATCCGCTCCAATTAATTGAAACGGATTTAATAACATGTATTCAGTTCTCAGTTTAGATCTAAACCAATTCCTCTTTCTCAATAGTAGCTAGATATCTCTCTGCATCTAAAGCCGCCATACATCCTGTGCCTGCTGCAGTTACAGCTTGACGATACTCTTTATCCTGCACATCACCACTCGCAAATACGCCTGGTTTATTCGTCTTTGTACTTTTACCTTCCGTGATAATATAACCTGTGTCATCCATTTTCAATTGACCAGTAAAAATATCTGTATTTGGCTTATGTCCTATAGCAATAAACAATCCTGTAATATTAATATCTTCCGTTTCACCGGTCTGATTGTTTTTCATTCGTAATCCTTCAACCACCATATCTCCTAAAACCTCTTCTATTTCAGTATTATAGCGAAGATCTATATTTTTAGTAGATGTTACTCGATGTTGCATTGCTTTTGAAGCTTTCATATGATCTTTACGAACTAACATAGTTACCTTATTGCAAATATTCGAAAGATAAGTTGCTTCCTCTGCAGCTGTATCCCCTGCTCCTACAATTGCAACATCTTGTCCTTTATAGAAAAAACCGTCACAAACAGCACAGGCAGATACACCGCCTCCGCGCAATCGTTGTTCACTTTCTAATCCTAAGTATTTTGCCGTTGCTCCAGTAGAAATTACCACTGCTTCTGCCTCAATTTGAGTTGTACCATCGACTGTAACTTTATGAATGCCTCCAACTTCATTACTAAACTGAACAGCGGTAACCATCCCTATCCGAACCTCGGTGCCAAAACGTTCAGCTTGTTGTTGTAACTGAACCATCATTGTTGGGCCATCAATTCCTTCAGGATATCCGGGAAAATTGTCAACCTCCGTCGTTGTGGTCAATTGTCCACCCGGTTCCATTCCTGTATACATAACCGGCTTTAAATCTGCTCGTGCCGCATAAATAGCAGCCGTATAACCTGCAGGACCAGAACCGATAATCAAACATTTAATTCTTTCAATTGTATTCGACATAGTATTTCTATTCAGTGATTTTCAAAAAGTAAAAGTAGCAACTTTGCACTAAAACTTAAAGTAAAAGTTATCAATAATTATTATTGTCTTATTTGTAATCAGAATTAAATTTTCGAAACAAGTTTCAATCCACATTGATTCGATTTTAAAGAGCATTTTTAGTACTTTTATGTATCGAAATATCATGAGTTTCCACGCTAGGGAGCTTATTTCAGACAATCATTCAGACTATGAGTAACTATCACATAAAGAGTTTAGAAGAATATTTTCAAGTTTATCGTAAATCCGTTCGCGACCCAGAGAGTTTTTGGGAAGAAATAGCTGAAGAAAATTTTATGTGGCGAAAGCGTTGGGATTCAGTGTTAAGTTACGATCTAAACACACCACAAGTAAAGTGGTTTGAGGGTGCAAAATTGAATATTACAGAGAACTGTATTGATCGCCATATCTATACCAGAGGGGACAAGACGGCTATTATATTTGAACCAAACAATCCTAAAGAAAGCGCAGAGCACATTACCTACAAAGAACTTAAAGACCGTGTTTGCCGATTCGCCAATGTATTAAAAGAGCAAGGTATTAAGAAGGGGGATAGAGTCTGTATTTATTTACCAATGATTCCCGAACTAGCGATTTCAGTTTTAGCCTGCGCAAGAATTGGGGCAATACATTCGGTAGTTTTTGCTGGTTTCTCTGCGACAGCTTTGGCTACAAGAATTAACGATTGTGATTGCAAAATGGTGCTTACCAGCGACGGATCTTTCCGAGGGACTAAAACAATTGACCTTAAAAGTATAGTTGATGAAGCATTAGAATCCTGCCCAGATGTCAAAAGTGTATTGGTTGCAAAGAGAATTAAATCTGAAATAAATATGGAAGAAGGTCGGGACCTTTGGCTACAACCTTTATTGGATGAGGCTTACCACGATTGTGCTCCCGAAATTATGGATGCTGAAGATCCTTTGTTTATTCTATATACCTCGGGTTCAACAGGCAAACCAAAAGGTATGGTCCACACCACAGCAGGTTATATGGTCTATTCCGCCTATACTTTTAAGAATGTGTTCCAATATCGTGAAGATGACGTTTACTGGTGTACGGCAGATATTGGTTGGATAACCGGCCATAGTTATATTTTGTATGGTCCATTAGCAAATGGTGCAACAACTTTAATGTTTGAAGGTGTGCCTAACTATCCAGACTGGGGACGCTTTTGGGAAGTTGTTGAAAAACATAAAGTAAATCAGTTTTATACTGCGCCAACAGCAATTAGGGCACTAGCTAAAGAAAAGTTAAGCTTTGTAGAAAAACACGATCTCTCTTCGCTAAAGATATTAGGTACAGTTGGAGAACCAATTAATGAAGAAGCTTGGCATTGGTATAATGATAATATTGGTAAGAAAAGAAATCCAATTGTTGATACCTGGTGGCAGACAGAGACGGGTGGAATTATGATTTCTCCTATCCCATTCTCAACACCGACTATACCAACCTTTGCTACATTACCGCTACCTGGGATTCAACCCGTATTAATGGACGAGCATGGTAATGAACTAAAAGGCAATCAAGTGGATGGACACTTGTGTATTAAATTTCCATGGCCTTCCATGGCAAGAACTATTTGGGGGAATCATGAGCGCTATAAGGAGACCTATTTTTCGACTTACAAAAACAAATTCTTTACTGGAGATGGGGCTTTAAGAGATAGTACGGGCTATTATCGAATTACAGGTCGTGTTGATGATGTTATCATAGTCTCGGGCCACAATCTAGGAACCGCACCTATAGAAGATGCTATCAACGAGCACCCAGCAGTTGCAGAGAGCGCTATTGTAGGCTTCCCACACGATATAAAAGGAAATGCACTCTATGGCTATGTAATTCTGAAGGAAACAGGGGAATCCCGTGATCATAATAACTTAAGAAAAGAAATCAATCAGATTATTACGGAGCATATCGGACCAATAGCAAAACTTAACAAAGTGCAGTTCGTTATAGGATTACCAAAAACACGCAGCGGAAAAATAATGCGAAGAATTCTTCGGAAAATAGCTTGTAATGACACGTCAAATCTGGGAGATACTAGTACTTTATTGAACCCTGAAGTTGTTGAGGATATTATGAAGAATGTGCTGTAATA
>JBLHIC010000049.1:0-17923 GCA_047614245.1 Flavobacteriaceae bacterium | reverse complement strand
CCAATATCGCTAAATGTCTGCGCTCCGTGGGATCCTGTTCCATCGACATTCTCTTGACGCAATGCAAAATCGTAAGTTCCAAGTAACCTGCCATCAGATACAATATGCGAGAAAGCAGGATTATTGATCACATTTGGAAAACCAGAATCCAAAACGGCTACTACAATTCCATCACCAGTAAAATCTTGTTCGTGCAAATAATCTACTTTTAGCATCGTAGTTTGATTCGCCGCAGCACCATAATTGTATGTAATTCTACTTTGCTGGTTCTCAATAGCGAATTTATCTGGAGTAGTTCTAGTTCCTGTTCCCGGTCCAAAATTTAAAGACTTGTCCATAAATTCGACTGAACTCACATAATTCTCACTAACTAAGTCTTGGATATCTCCCTGTGCACCACGAACATAAACAGCATTCATCCATTTGGATTTGGCATACACACTTATGCCTGGGGTATTTTTAAGTTGTGTAATATATGCTTCATTGACAGGGACATCGCGCTCATCAATTGAAGTATTCTGCAAGGTCTTTCGATCAATGGCGTCCTGAGTCATAATAGAGATAGGATTCGCGATAGAGGTTGCCACATCTTCTTTATCCTGAAGAAAGACTAAAGCATCTTGCTGGGCATAAATAAACGGCGCCGAAAAAACGGCAAATAGCAGTAGGAGTTTTTTCATGGTTTTCTTTTTTAAGCAATAACACCACTTCCAAGCAATTCTTCGTTAAAATACCAAGCAACGAATTGTCCCTCAGTGATTGCTGATTGCGGTTTCTCAAAGATAACATAAAGTCCGGAAAGTGTTTGATGTAATGTTGCCTTTTCCAAATTCTGACGATACCGAATACGCGCCATTACTTCCAAAGTTTCATCCTCTCCTATCTTTAAGTCATTTCTTACCCAATGAACTTCTTCATTCTTAACAAATAGTCCCCGACGATAGAGGCCTGGGTGCGTTTTGCCCTGTCCTGTATAAATTACATTATCAATCACATCTGTATCTATAACAAACAATGGTTCGGGTGTGCCCCCAACTTGCAGTCCTTTTCGTTGTCCTTTTGTAAAATAATGAGCCCCTTGGTGGGTTCCTACTTCCTTCCCATCCGCTAGTGAATAGTGATGTTTTTCTGAAAGATACTTCAGTTCTTCCTCTTCGGAAGAAAACTGAGGGAGTTCTCGATGGTATTCCGAATAATTTGATGGCACTTCAACAATAACCCCCACTTTGGGTGCTAACTTTTGCTGAAGAAACTCTGGAAGCCTTACCTTTCCAATAAAACACAATCCTTGAGAGTCTCTTTTATCTGCAGTAACTAAACCTTGTTCCATAGCAATCTTACGAACATCAGGCTTCAATAATTCCCCAATCGGAAATAGTGTTTTCTCGAGTTGGGTTTGTGACAACTGACATAAAAAATAAGACTGATCTTTATTTGGATCAGTACCCGATAGTAGTTGGTAAGTTTCAGTTCCCTCAACATCAATAATACCTTTGCGACAATAATGTCCTGTAGCAACATAATCCGCTCCTAACTGCAGTGCAATTTTCATGAAAACATCAAATTTTATTTCTCGATTGCAAAGCACATCCGGGTTTGGTGTACGCCCCATTTTATATTCATGAAACATATAATCTACAATACGTTCTTTGTACTGTTGGCTTAAATCTACCGTTTGAAATGGAATTCCCAATTTCTCGGCAACAAGCATGGCGTCGTTACTATCTTCAAGCCAAGGGCACTCGTTTGAAATAGTTACAGTATCATCATGCCAATTCTTCATAAACAAACCAATAACATCATAACCCTGTTCTTTTAAAAGAAAGGCTGCTACGCTGGAATCTACGCCACCGCTAAGTCCGACAACTACGCGTTTTTGTTTCATAATTTATAATGCAAAAATACAATAAAATGAGCTGATTATAAACTTCAACTATTATTTCGACATTGGATTTAGATAAATGAAAATGGGATTTTAATATGACAAATTAGTTCTTTGTCTTCTTCAATGGTTTGGGATAGATTTCTTCTAGAATTACTTTACCATTTTTGTAATACCTCCAAAGACCATGTTTTTTACCATTTTTATAGGTTCCTTCAATTGAAATGTTTCCTCCGGCGTCGTAGTAAAGAGCAGACCCAACAAGTACATCACTTCTGTATTGTAATTTCTTCAAAAGAATGCCCTCAGGTGAATAATAATTATTTGAACCTTGCTTTAATCCCTCTATGTAGGTAGTTTCCTCGGTAATAACATCATTTAAATAAAATGTTGTTTTTTGACCGTCCAGTTTTCCATTTTTGTAAAACTCGCTAGTCATTACCTTCGAGGATTTTTTATGATAATATAGCCATTCGCCGATTCTTTTCTTGCCATCCATCTTTCCCTCACTTACTAACTTTCCTTTCGGCGTGTAATATTTTACATCGGAAATAACAGTATTCGGCTCGAACTCTTTAACAGCCATAGGTGCTTTTTTGCAGTCTTCACAGTAAAATTTAAAGGTTCCAATCTCCTTACCATGTTCGAAAGTTCCTTCATAACGTAACTGACTTGTACCTTTGTAATTCTTTTGCCAGAGTCCATGTCGTTCACCATTGGCATCGACTTGATTTATCTCTTGTGCAACAAGGTCTGTAAGACTTAAAAAACTCCCAAGTAGGAATAAAAACAGAAACTTCATATACTTAATTTATCATGTAAACGCTTGAACTTTAATTCTATTGAATCGAGAACCAAATATTTAAAATAGCAGCCCAAATTCAACTATAAAATTCATAGTTTCAACAGTCAAAACTATTTCTTCTTAGCAGCTGCCTTTTTTTGTTCCTCAGCCTGTTCCATCATTGACGCCATTTTTTTCTGAAACTTATTCTGCTTTTTGGGCGTCTTTTTATTTACCTGGATCTTAGCATGAATTTTTTCTTCATCAATAATGTAGTGCTTTATAACGAGCATAATTCCAATGGTAATAAGATTCGATATAAAGTAATATAGTGACAATCCACTAGCATAGTTATTAAAGAACACCAACATAAACAATGGAGATAAATACATTAAAAACTTCATGTTAGGCATTCCTGGCTGCTGTTGTGCCTGCATAGTTTGCCCAGTAGTCATCATCATATATATAAAAATAGCAATCGACGCCAGAATTGGAAATAAACTCACGTGATCTCCATAAAAAGGTATGTAAAATGGAAGCTCAGCTATCGTATCAAAACTTGACAAATCGTCCGCCCATAAAAAGCTCTTTTGATATAAATCGAAAGCAGTCGGGAAAAATGTAAACAATGCGTAGAACACTGGAATCTGCAAAAGAGCTGGCAAGCATCCTTTTAGAGGACTAGCGCCAGCAATATTCTGTAGCTTCATCGTCTCCTGTTGAATCTTCATTTTGTTATCACCGTGTTTTTCTTTAATTGCATCTAACTCAGGCTTCAACACCTTTAGTTTGGCTTGAGACAAATACTGCTTGTATTGCACTGGAGACAGCATCAACTTCAATATAATAGTAAGAACTATAATAGCTATCCCAGCAGGTAGAAAACCACTTAAAAATCCGAATAATGGAATAATCAAAAACTTATTAATCATACCAAAAATACCCCAACCCAAAGGCATAGCCTCATCTAGGTTTCTGTCGTACTTTTTGAATATTCTATAGTCTGTTGGACCATAATACATATTCATATTATAATCCAAGGCTCCTCCCTTAGGCTCTAACAAAATTTTCGCACCGTATTCTTTAGTGAAAATAGTATCAATTTCTTCATCCTTTACAAAATCAATTGAGCTAAAAGCAACTTCTTTAAACGGTGTATCCGTGAGTAACATAGAGCTAAAGAAATGCTGACGGAAATTCATCCAGGTCACATCTTTCTCTAGTTCATCATCTTCTCCAGTGGGAGATAACTTAGAGTGTTTCTCATCTTCATACTCATACGTTAATCGTGAATATCTATTTTCATAGCTAATACTTTTAGCGTGTCGATACCCTTTAAGCTTCCAATCCAAATACATTGGCTGCGATGTATTGATTACACCATCCAACCCTTGAGATTTTACACTAAAGCCGAGCATATATTCTTGAGGTATTAGCTCATAACGATATTCAATAAAGGCATCATTCGAAGTCTTTAGACGCATCGTTAAAACACTATTCTCCCCATTATTGCTAAGGGAAGGTTCAAAGTATAAATCTTTAGAGTTTAGCAGTCTGTTTTCCGAAGTAAATTGGAGGTTCAATGATGCGTTCCCATCTTTTATTATGTAAACAGGAACAGAATCGTAGGTATTAATCTGCTTAAGTCGTGCTTCTGTGACATAACCACCCTTATTGCTTATCGTTAAACTTAGAACGTCATTTTCTATAACAGTAGTTTTATCTGTTGCAGACGGAAGGGTTGCAGAATAGGCAAAAGAACCCAGTCTGTTTTTAAGTTTTTCAAGGGATAGCGAATCCCCAGTGCTAACTACAGAAATGTCTTGAATAGCTCCCTTTATTGTAATATCCTTTGCTTGATCCGCTTCAGTAGCGACTTTCTCTTGAGCGGCCGCTTCGGTTCTCACCTTTTCAGCTTGAATTTCTTCCTCAGTAGGTTGGTTGATGTATAACATCCAAAGGAGGATACCTCCTATTAATACGAAACCAATTATTGAGTTTATGTCAAATTTCTTTTCTTCCATGCCTTATCCCGGGCTTGATCCGGAATTTGATTAGTTATTCTTACATTATATAATTCTGACCAAAATGGTTTTTCCAAATTTTCAGAAAGATCTTTTCAACTTGTTTCCTTTAAACAATTATAACGCCTATTTGATGGATGCGTCAAATTGTCGTATTATTTTTTTGCTGCATATACGCTCGCGGCTTTCACAAAAGCTATGAACAATGGATGCGGATTTGCCACGGTACTTTTATATTCAGGATGGTATTGAACTCCGATGAACCAAGGGTGTGCTTGGATTTCAATAATTTCTACAAGTCCGGTTTCGGGGTTAATCCCAGTCGCTTTCATACCAGCAGCTTCCAATTGATCTCTATAGGTGTCGTTGTACTCATAACGATGTCTATGTCGCTCATCAATACTCTTCGTACCATAAATTTCACTCACTTTACTACCATCTTCAAGCTCACATTTCCAAGAGCCCAATCGCATAGTCCCCCCCTTATTGGTAATGTTCTTTTGCTCTTCCATTAAATTTATAACCGGATTTAATGTACTGGAATCCATCTCAAGTGAATTTGCGTCTTTGATTCCCAATACGTTTCTGGAATATTCAATAACCGCCATTTGCATTCCTAAACAAATTCCGAAGAATGGTAAGCTATTTTCTCTGGCATAGCGCACAGCTGCAACTTTACCTTCAATTCCTCGCTCACCAAATCCTGGTGCAACCAAGATCCCATCCAGCTGAGATAATTTTTCAGCTATGTTGTCTTCATTAATATATTCTGAATGAATTGATTTAACGATTACTTTCACCTCATTCTCAGCACCAGCATGAATAAAGGACTCTAGAATGGACTTATAACTGTCTTGAAGTTCAACGTATTTACCTATCAATCCAATTTGCACTTCACTCTTCGGATTTTTATGTCGCTCTAAAAACTGATTCCATCGATCAAGATTGGGTTCTTTTGCATTGGTTAATTTCAACTTCTCCAAAGTAACAGTGTCGAGACCTTCCTCGAGCATCATATTTGGAACGTCGTAAATAGTAGATGCATCAATTGATTGAATTACAGCTTCTCGTTTCACGTTACAAAACAAGGCCAATTTATTACGTAGATCATTAGATAATTCGTGTTCTGTACGACAAACCAGAATGTCAGCCCTAATTCCACTTTCCATCAATGTTTTAACTGAATGTTGCGTTGGCTTCGTTTTTAATTCGCCTGCCGCCGACAAATATGGAATTAAAGTAAGATGAATAACCAAGGCATTGTCATCACCCATTTCCCATTTCAACTGGCGAACAGATTCGATATATGGTAAAGATTCAATATCCCCAACGGTTCCACCAATCTCAGTGAGAATAATATCGTAATCTCCTGTTTTACCCAACAGTTGAATACGTTCTTTAATTTCGTTTGTAATATGCGGAATTACCTGCACTGTTTTTCCAAGAAACTCTCCTCTTCGTTCTTTTTCAATAACGCTTTGATAAATACGACCTGTAGTTACGTTATTGGCCTGAGATGTTTTTACGTTGAGAAAACGCTCATAATGCCCTAAATCTAAATCGGTTTCTGCACCGTCATTAGTGACATAACACTCTCCATGTTCATACGGATTTAATGTCCCTGGATCAACGTTTATATAAGGATCTAATTTCTGAATGGTAACACGATACCCTCTGGATTGCAATAGCTTAGCCAGTGATGCTGCAATAATTCCTTTACCTAAAGATGATGATACTCCGCCCGTAACGAAGATGTATTTTGTAGTGTTCATGAATGCCAAAACTATATTAACTATACGGGATGCAAATGTAAGGATTTATTGCGGAAGGGAAAGAACTAATTTTAATAAAACCTTTTATGCTAATTGATTCTTGTTATTAACAATTTTTAAGTATTTCAAAATGCTCGTAATACAATACTAATGTCATAGCGTTTCTTGACTCTAAGTTAATCAATAAAGTCTCTTGGTTTTTTTTCAATTAATGGTTTCATTAGGTGTTCAAGTCCATTAACTTTTATCTCGTCCATTTCTCGCATCATATTGCCAAGCTTTCCTTCCGGGAAACCTTTTTGTTTAAACCAAGTAAAATAAGCCTCAGGGATTTTTACTAAAAGCTCTCCTTTATATTTTCCAAAGGGCATTCTGTAATTCGCTAATTCAATAAGGTGTTTTGGGTCGGGGCTATTTCCAGTGGTCATTTATATATTATAGTTTTATGAGTTTACCAGAATTTGCATTTTCCTTTCCAATTTTAACGGTGTAGAGGTAAATCCCTGCGCCAAGCGCGTCACCATTTTCGTTATCACCATTCCATTCTATTCTATTTGGACCGTATTTTCCTTCAACTTTTATAACCTTCACTAATTTGCCATCAATTGAATAAATGTGAATAAGAATTGTTTCAGGTACCTTTAAATCAATAATGACACTTGTCTGTTCTGTAAATGGATTAGGAAAGAAATTGAGGCTGGTACTACTATCGTCTAAGAATTCCTCTATTACTAATGGATCCCCAAGACCAGTAAAAGGGCTTAAAACTTGATAACAAATACTAGTTTGTTCAATGATATCCAAGAGTGCCATAGCTTCTGGTGATTCAGGTGGATAAGAATAATATTGAATCGTTAAACTTTCAATCTTCTTTTTAGCCCATAGTTTTGGTAAGAAAGAAAATTCAGCATTATTCATGGTGCTTAAGTCCAATTGATAGACATATTCAACTGGTTCGTTAAAAGCTGTTCCGGTAAGAGTTAGTGAAAAAGTCTCTGGTACGGCATATCTAGCTGCCAACACCAATTGCTGCCCCTTGTATAGATTAGGGAAAGGTTCTGGATATAACTCATTCAAAACATTTGGAGGTGTTGTTGTAATTTGAGTATTTAATAAAACAGGATTTCTTATTGTCAAGTAGAAGTTAGATATAACATCAACAATTTCATCATCTCCTAAAAATGTAACAAAGCCATTGTTTTCAACGGCAAGAAGAGTTAATAAATCTTTTGTTACGTCTTGACCGATTCCAAAAGTGAAGAGAAATATTTCAGTTTCTAACGCATCTACCGCGTCTTCAACTAAATCTAAGATAGCACCTGTGTCCGTGACTCCTTGGGTTGCTCCACCATCCGTAAAAAATACAATGATATTTGCTTTATCTAACGCCGCTCCGTCATATTGATTAATAGCTGCTAACAATGTATCTGAAATATTAGTAGCTCCCAAGGCAATAACTTGATCGATAAAGGCTAACGCCGCATTTCTATTGGCGATAGTATTCTCAACCAAATTTGGGCGAAAGAGATTAATATTATTATCAAAATCTATAATGTTAAAATAATCGCCAATATTTAAATTATTCACAATAAAACTGGCAGCTTCCTTGGCTTGTATCATCTTATCTCCATCGCGCATACTTCCTGAAGAGTCAATAATAAGAACAAAATTCTTTTGTATTATCTCCGTGTTCGTATTAGATTCAGGCTCTATTACTAATCCAAAAAAGCCTTCTCCATATTCATCACATTCATTAACTATTCCCTCTAAAAAGGTGCTAAATGGGATGACTCCTAATTCATCCGAAGCTAGCTCATAGACAATAAGAATATCGTTGATTGATGTTGCCTCAAATACAATGAAGGTGACGGTTGCTACATTTCCATCATTGGTGATATCTCCAGTATTATTGAACATCTCGACATTCTCGATAGTTCTATCCGAAAACAAACTGAAATTTAGATTTTGAAAATTTTGTATTATATCAGTCTGAATTAATGAATAATCACTTGGATATTCAAAGGTGACTTCATTAAAACTATAGGGTAATAATTCTACGTAGGATATTTCAAATTCTACTTCGGCTGTATTGGCTAAGGCATCAGTAATTTCTAAAAAAATCGGCGTATCTCCGAGATATTCAACTAAATTGGGATGATTTGTACCACCACCACCACTTCCTCCTGGGTCACCAACAATAAACTCAGCAATTACCCAATCTCCACCATTGATTCTCCATCGTAGTTGAGTAACAGACGCCTGGACTGGAACTGGAAAAGCATATTTAATAATTTGGGAACTTCCGAAATCATTGATAAATTTTTGACTTGAAACAATATTTGCTATTTGATTTTGAACTATTACATCAATCTGCGATTGGGTCATTCTAAGATAGGTCTCATTAGTACCATCTATAATCACTACTCCATTTGCTTTTGACACAAGACTCATTAAACTAACCAAGAACAATAGTAATAACTTTTTCATAATTAGAAATTTAGTGTTCTTCTAAGGTACTATAATAAAATAAGAAACGAATCGCTAACAGCTAGAAAAATAGTAATACTTAAGAGTCAAAATGAAGAAAGAATAAATACTTTAGGTAATCACTTCTTCCATCCTTCATAAAATCTAAGTTTTTTTGTTACAAATTCTTCCCAAAGGTATTCGTTTTCCTTATTTATGGAATGATTTGTTTCAGTGTCAAATCGATGTTGCATTTTTCCTCTTTGCTTTTCAACTTCTTTATAAATCGCCTTGATTTCGATTTTAAGATCTTTCGAAAAACTGGCTTCGGATATTAATTTCCGAAGAATTCTTGCGTGTAATTCGGAGATATCAAAATGCGTCTGCTCATGTTTGAGAATGTATGCGGAGGCAGAGGAGCGGTCGTACCATGATTCTTCAGGATAAAAGTGACACTTCACAGAATAATCCAAATCCATATCATCTCCGTATCTCTTAACTGAATATGTAAATGAGATCCCCGTACTTGAACTGGCAGCATAGTCTTGACCTCTAGGTTCGGTTCCCTGAAAATCGGCCCAAGTTAACTTCTTAGATTCACTCCATTCAATTTTAATCTCAAGGCTTTCCGAAGAAAATAAGGAAATGAACAAAAAAATTACACCTGCTACTACTTTCATAAACTCACTAACGAAAATATCAAAGATTTATTTTTTCAAATTCCGAAGACCTAGCCCCAATGAAAAACTATAACTTTTTCAATATCTGGATGTAGACTAAATAATACTGGGCAGGTATTCGCTGTGTTCTCTAAAATCTTTTGAAATTTCTCACTCACATTGGTAGGCACCTCAATTTCTACATCAATTCTTGAAATTCTACGTGGATTTGCAGCCATAGTCTTTGTCACCACGGCAGTTGTACCCTCCAACAAAACATCTAATGTTGCCGCCTTAATACCCATCATCGTCATCATGCAACTAGCTAAACCAGTTGCAACAGTGTCAGTTGGAGAAAAAGCCTCTCCTTTCCCATTATTATCTGTAGGGGCATCGGTAATAAAAGTAGCACCCGAATTTAAATGTTCGCACTCGGTACGGAGGTTTCCTATGTAAGTTACTTTTGCTGTACTCATTCTATGATTTCAAATTCAAGATCATCCTTATACTTAATTATATATGCCGCCTGATTTCGATATCCCCTAGATGAAGTTTTAGTATATCTAAATTTATTTTCGACGTACTCGGTTACATAATCACTTTCAGTAGATTCGAAAACATCCTCAGCCGACCCCAACCTTAGTAATATATCATAAGTCACATCGAAACCTCGAACCGCATAACGATTAGGGTAGACTCCATATTTATTCTTATAACTAACAACAAATGGATTTTTATCTTTATAACTGTAGCTTTTATTTACTGATGGAAAAGTAAAATTAAGCTTTGCTAGATGAGTATTCGACACATCGTGAAATTCATATGCATCATTTCTATCTAATGTAAACAATCTAATTTTAAACGTTTCTGGCATTCCGTTTAAGAGGCCTAAAGTATTACTAATAATTCCAGGTTTAATAGATTCAAGTATTACCCAATTCTCTTTTTCTTCACTTAATTTTACATCAATATCTGTTAGGTATAAAAACCCTTTTTCGCGAGGTGAAAGCGTAATCGCATTAGGTAAAGCCTTTAAAATTTTAGCTTTTTGCTCAACTCTATCTACATCAGAAATTAGTAATACATTTTTACCAGCGTTATTGGCTATCAAAAAATCCATCATAGATTTCCTTAGCATTTCATCTGTTGGGAGTGTTTGAAAAAAGTTTGACGACATTGCAATTTCTCTATTACTCAAAGGAGAAAAAATAGGCGTCTTTAAATCACGAAGCATAGTCACCGCTTTTTCAACATTCTTTTGTCGAAGAGGTCCAATAACGGCATCTACATTGCTAAAATCATTCCTCGTAATAATTGAAGCCGTTTTACTGTTACTTCCTTCATTATCGTAAACGTCTAAATGTACAGAAATTCCTTTATCTCTAGCAAATTCAGCAGCCATAAGAACACCACTGTAGAAATCAAGTGCAACCCGGAGCATTCCACCTTTTTTAATAAGGACAGTATTGGTATTAATCGTATCTACCCCCACCTTTTGTAATTGAAATGGTAAAATAACAGCTAGTCTTTTTTTATCCTTATTGTAGATTCCATTTTCAAGATTCACAGTTTCGACTTTATCAATAACCATATTATCCCTAGGAATTTTTAATATCATCCCTTCTTTCAGACCATCTTTAGCGTAAGGATTAAGCGTAACAATTTCTTTCTTACTAAGGCCTAACTTCACCCTTAAACGAAAAAACCCTTCTACAGGTTTAACCTCATAAAACTCAAAACCTTCATCAATTGTTGCAGATTCTATTACAGCGCTTACTGGAACGTTTATAACCGCGCCTATGTTAATAATTTTACCCATGCCAGGGTTTAAGGCTTCAAGTTCAGCAATGGTGATTCCATATTTTCGCGCAATTCCATATTTGGTCTCTTTAGGTTCAAGCGTATGTTTTTGATAGGTAATTGTATCCGTTTCTACAGTCGGACTATAAACAATCGTGACATTTTCAAGTCCGATAGGAATCTTTAGCCGCTCACCTTTCTTGATAGCTCTGGAATATAATTCTTTGTTATATCTCTTTATCATATCAATGCTTACATCGTACTTCTTCGATATACTAAAGAGTGTTTCCTTTCTTCTTACCCTGTGTTTCTTAAACTTAATATCTTCATTGATTGCGACTTGGTTGTCTTTATCCGGAACAATTAAAATCGAATTAATTTTAACTCCTTCTTTGGCATTTGGGTTTAAGCGATAGATATCTTCTACCCCAATACCATATACCTTTGCAATGCTAAATACCGTTTCGCCTTCTTGCACAGTATGACTTTTGTACTGCTGTTGAGCAAGTGCTCCACAGCTAAAGCTAAAAACAAAAAGAAAACTTAGATAGATTACTATTTTCATGTATTATGAGTTTTATTTGAAAGTCTACTCAACTTCTATTCCCATTCAATTGTCGCCGGTGGTTTTGAACTAATATCGTACACTACTCTATTAACGCCCTTTACACGGTTTATTATATTATTTGATGTTTCTTGCAAAAATTCATATGGCAAGTTTACCCAATCTGCCGTCATTCCATCTGTAGACTCAACTGCCCTAAGAGCAACTACTTTCTCATATGTTCGTTCATCACCCATAACCCCAACGCTTTGAACCGGCAGCAACATGGCTCCAGCTTGCCAAACCTTATCGTAGAGGTTCCATTTTCTTAGCCCATCAATAAACACTGCATCAACCTCTTGTAAGATACGAACTTTCTCAGCGGTTATATCACCCAGAATTCGAATCCCTAATCCGGGTCCTGGAAAAGGATGTCTTCCCAATAATTCTGCATCAATACCCATTTGTTTTCCAACACGTCTCACCTCATCTTTAAATAACATGCGAAGTGGTTCTACAACTTTCAACTTCATATAATCTGGCAAACCACCTACGTTATGATGCGATTTAATCGTAACCGAAGGACCGTTTACTGATACACTTTCTATCACATCTGGATAAATAGTTCCCTGAGCAAGCCAATGAACATCTTCAACTAAATGAGCTTCTTGATCAAACACTTCGATAAAAGCGTTTCCAATTGCTTTACGCTTTGTCTCTGGATCACTAATACCTTCTAAAGCAGACAAGAAACGTGCCGTAGCATCAACTCCTTTAACATTGAGCCCCATCCCTTCATATTGCTCCAAAACAGACTCAAATTCATTTTTCCGAAGCAAACCATTGTTCACAAAAATACAGTACAGATTAGATCCAATTGCTCCATGCAGTAACATTGCAGCAACCGTAGAGTCGACTCCCCCACTAAGCCCCAATATAACTTTATCATTACCTAGCTTTTCTTTTAATTCGTTTACCGTAGTCTCAACAAAAGCCGCCGGTGTCCACGTTTGGGCAACACCTGCAATATTCACAAGAAAATTCTCTAGTAATAACTTTCCGTCGGTCGTATGATACACCTCAGGATGAAACTGAATCGCATATGTCTCTTCACCTTCTATTCTATAAGCAGCATTCTTTACATCATCTGTGCTAGCCAATAAAACTCCATTTTCAGGTAATTCTGCTATCGTATCCGCATGACTCATCCAAACTTGAGTCCCTTCGCCAATTTTAGAAAATAAACCTTCATGATCATAGATTGTCGACAATTTTGCTCTCCCATATTCTCTATTGTTAGATGGCGCTACGTTTCCACCATTAAAATGAGCCAAATATTGTGCACCATAACAAACGCCTAATAATGGGATTGCACCTTTAATTTTCGATAGATCAGGATGTGCTGCATCTTCACCACGCACAGATAAAGGACTACCCGATAATATTACAGCTTTAAATGGATCTAAGTCTTCAGGAATTTTGTGATATGGATGGATTTCACAGTAAATATTAAGTTCTCGAACGCGTCTAGCGATTAGCTGTGTATACTGTGATCCGAAATCTAAAATTAGGACGTTATTTTGCATAGGCAAAAGTAAATTAAAAAAATAAGCTGACTAAAATCAATTGGATAATTTTAAAAGGTTTTTTCAACAATAACTTAATTTCTAAATGCTGAATAGGTAATTTAATTTATTTTGAATTCAAGAGGAGTACTCTAAGTGATATGAGAACACAATACTCGTCACAAATCATTACGAAACTAAAGCTCCAAAACAGTAAATTCATTTGCTAGTGGATCCAAATTTTGTTTTAACTCTAAAAGCAATTCATCGCCAAACTCTAAATAAAACTCCGAAAAATTAACAAGACGTTCTTGCAGGCTTTGCTTCGGAAAGAGAATGGTCTGTATCGCAGTTAATCGTTTCAATTGATCTGAATGCTTTCGTTTCTGCGCTGTTAATAGTCGCTTTTCTAAATGGGCTAGTCCATTGATCTGCTTTTTTTCTTGGGCCGCAACGGCTCCCTCAAAAGAAGTGTCAGTTTCTTTGGCTAAATTATGTAAGGCTTTAAACTGCTCAATCAAATGGGCCTTTTGCTTTGTAAAATCAATATTAACTTTTGAAAGTTGCAGCGTATATTTCGCTTCTAATTCGTGTTTTGGCAAAAACAAAGAATCCAAGGTTACATCTAATTTTTCCAGTTTTTCTGAATCCTTCTCGTTCATCAATAAAACCGAATTCCGTAATAACAAGATTGGAAAAGGAATCCCTACACTTTCAAAATAATCTTTCAACTGAAACCAATATGCCAGTTCTCCACCCCCACCAACATAGCAAAGGTTTGGTAAAATAATCTCCTGATATAGCGGTCTTAATAAGGCATTAGGTGAAAAATTATGTGGATTCTTTTCTAGCTCAACTAAGATCTCATCCCGAGAAAATTTAATTGAAGTGTCGTTCACATAAAATTGACCTTCTTTCTCTATGATCCGTTCTCTAATTCCGTCTGCCAGATAAAACAAATTAATTTCCCGCGGAAA
The DNA here is from genome assembly GCA_047614245.1 of Flavobacteriaceae bacterium. Lineage (GTDB taxonomy): Bacteria > Bacteroidota > Bacteroidia > Flavobacteriales > Flavobacteriaceae > Ulvibacter. The sequence continues at coordinate 3,450 of JBLHIC010000049.1, read as the reverse complement.
AACTTGTTGCGGATATCCTAAATCTGTCAATCGATTTGACGTCGCAGTGATTTCAGAGTACGAATTGCCTTCTAAGAGTTCTTGCTTAACATAAGGCGCAAACTCCTCTTTTAATGCTTTATCATTTCCGTCCACGATAACCAAACCGTAGTCTGAAAATAATTTATTACCTAAATAGCGAGTAGCATCAGCAAGATTTTCATGGTTTGTATATGCCTCAGAAAAAAGGGCTGTGAGTTTAATTGCATTATCGCTCTCGCCCAATTGAATTTTCAAATCCTTCAAAATTTCTGAAAGCCCCTCTGTGGAAAGAGCTCCAACTGCTCCTGCGCTCTCTCGTTTCCATTCAATTTTTTTTCCGAAGAGATTAAAATAGTTAATTTCATCAAAATCATGATCCTCAGTCGCCATCCAATAAATTGGAACAAAATTCGAATCGGGATAAGTTTCTTTTAGTTTTTCTGAAAGATTAATTACTGAGAATATTTTATATAAGAAATACAAGGGTCCCGTAAATAAATTGAGCTGGTGCCCTGTAGTAATCGTAAAAGTATTTGCTTCGGAAAGAGATGAGATATTATTACCTGTCGCTTCTGAAGTATTTGTATTTCCATATTGCTTCTCAAGAGCGCGAACTAATGTTTTTCTTGAATCGTAATTAAATAACAATTGCTTCTCCTCCAACTGCCCTTTGAAATTTTCTAACTTCGGAAACCTTCCGTAGAAATAATCTAACGTAGGGTTTTCAGCAACGTAATCACACATTAATTTTGAAAAATAACCAGTTTTAGAATAGGGAATAGTACGAATCGTCATATTGTTTTTCAGAAAGTTAGATCAAAAATACGGTTTAAATCAGAATTCAAAATTCTCAATCAATATTTTGGTAAAACTTTAGTAGTTTTAGCCCAGAATTTTAAAATCAATTATATGACGCGTCTCCTGACTATTATTTTCCTATTCCTAATCACAAACGTATGTGCGCAATTACAATCCCCAGCAGAATTTCTGGGCTATGAAATAGGATCAGAGTTTTCTCGTCACGCAGATGTAGTTCGTTATTTTGAGCACGTTGCTGCCAATTCCAATATGGTGGCATACGACGAATACGGTAAAACCAATGAGCGCCGACCGCTTACCTACGCCGTCGTTTCCTCCCCAGAGAATCTAGCCAATATAGAAAGTATTAGAAAAGATAATTTAAAAAATATAGGGCTTGAGGATGGCACTGCAAATCCTCAAAAAGCGATTGTTTGGCTAAGTTATAACGTTCATGGAAATGAAGCTTCCAGTACAGAAGCAGCAATGCTTACCCTCCACAAACTTATTACAGAAAAGCAAAATTGGTTGCAAAACACCGTAGTTATAATTGACCCTTGTATCAATCCCGATGGACGCGATCGATATGCTAATTGGTACAATCAGGTAAAATCCACTCCTTATAACGTGGAACAGTCGGCCACAGAGCATAATGAGCCTTGGCCTGGAGGGCGTCCAAATCATTATCTGTTTGACCTGAACCGTGATTGGGCCTGGGCAACGCAAGTTGAGAGCCAGCAACGCATAAAACTTTATAATACTTGGATGCCTCATGTACACGTAGATTTTCACGAGCAAGGAATTAATGAACCTTATTACTTTGCACCCGCAGCAGAGCCATATCACGAAATAATAACACCTTTTCAACGGGATTTTCAAACCGAAATTGGTAAAAATCATGCGCGCTATTTTGATGAAGAAGGTTGGTTATTCTTTACAAGAGAACGATTCGATTTACTGTATCCTAGTTATGGTGACACCTACCCTATGTTTATGGGAGCGATTGGAATGACTTACGAACAGGCAGGCCACGGCCGAGCAGGCTTAGGTATTAATACCGATGAAGGCTATGTATTAACGCTAGTAGATCGTGTTGCACATCATACCACAACTGGTTTATCTACCGTTGAAATATCTTCGAATAATGCAACCAGACTGAATACAGAATTCAAGAAGTTTTTCACAAGCAATAACCCAAAATACAAGAGTTATGTGCTAAAAGGAAAAGCTGATAAGATAAAAGCAGTAACGAAACTATTGGACCGTCATGAGATTAAATACGGCTTCTCTTCTGGAGGAAAAGTGAGCGGCTATAGTTTTGAGAAAGCCAAAGATGGCTCTATGGATGCCACCGGAGCCTTAGTCGTAAGTACGAATCAGCCAAAAGGAAAAATGGTCAAGGTACTATTTGAACCAGACGCCAAATTAGATGAGCCTCTTACCTACGATATTACAGCTTGGAGTCTACCGTATGCTTACGGACTTGAAACAATTGCATCTACTGCGCTAGTTTCAGCCAATGGGAATAAACCTCAAGTTGTTTCGAATAATATTCCTATGCCAAAAGGGGCAGGTTATATTGCCAAATGGGACGATATTAGTGACGCAACATTTTTAGCGGCATTGATTCAAAATGGGATTCGGGTTCGTTTTTCTGAAAAGAAACTGCGTTTTCAGGGAAGGGATTTCGGAAGAGGAAGTCTTATAATCACGAAAAGTGACAATCGGAAAAACAAAGATTTTCATAGCTCGGTTACAAAAATTGCAAATGAGCATCAAAGAGAATTATATGCAGCACCAAGCAGTTTTAGTGATAATAAAACCGATTTTGGATCACCAGATGTTAAAATAATAAACGCTCCAAAAATAGCAATGTTAAAAGGAGATGGTGTTAGTTCTTTAAGTTTTGGATCGGCTTGGCACTTTTTTGAAACTCAATTAAAATATCCTATTACAAATATTGATACTGAAAACCTCAGCAGAACATCTCTTGCTAAATTCAACGTGCTTATTATGCCAGAAGGACGGTACAGTAGTGTTTTAAATGAAGTAACTCTGAAAAAATTAAAAACTTGGGTGCGTAGTGGAGGAAAAATTATCACCTTGGGTCGTGCAGCAGCATCGTTTGAAGGTAAGGATGGATTTGATCTTACTAAAAATAAAGACGCCTCTAAAGACAAAGATTCTATCAATACCAAGAAGGCAAACCTTACTCCTTATGATCAAAGAGAGCGCGAAAGTGTTAAAGATTTTATTACCGGAAGTATTTACAAACTAAGTATCGATGACTCGCATCCAATGGCATTTGGTTATACCAACACCTACTTTAGTCTAAAGCAAGGGAAGGATTCTTATCAGTTTTTAAAGGACGGATATAATGTAGGCTATATAAAAGATGAGGCGGTGAGTGTTTCTGGTTTCTCTGGGAAAGACGCCAAAGCCGGACTTAAGAATTCAATGATATTTGGTGAAACCCGTATGGGAAGTGGCAGTATTATTTATCTGGCTGATGATGTGCTATTTCGTTCGTTCTGGGAAAATGGAAAACTATTTTTTGCGAATTCCATCTTCTTTGTCAATGATAATAAACCGGAATTATAATAGATATTTGGGTTCTTGGATTGCTGGACT
>JBLHIC010000048.1:0-18118 GCA_047614245.1 Flavobacteriaceae bacterium | reverse complement strand
TTAAACATTGGAACCGTGGTTCATGGCTATCGTTCTATAACAAAGTCTTCTGTACTTAATCGAGACTTAAATGATTCTGGTGATTGTAACTTGGATGTTGACTGTACTATTGGAGCAGATTTTGACCCTAAAAAGGACCTTTTAAAACATTCCGTAGCCTTAGTTATAGGCGTGAGTAGTGTTTGTACAGGTACATTGATGAATAATACTGCACTTGATAAAGCAGCATATTTTATTTATGCAAATCATTGTATGTTTGTTGCTGCGACAGCTTCGTTTAGGTTTAACTGGATAAGCCCAACTCTAGTTTGTGCAGCTGCAGGGACTAGTACTACATCTGATTTTAACACAACTTCTGGAGCAACACTATTAGCAACTGCGAGAGTAAGTGACTATAGGTTTTATAGAATTACGGGAGGTTTGGACCCTACATGGAATTTAGAATGGTCTGGATGGGATAGAACAGATGTTGCGCCAGGTTATCAAGTTGGGATACATCATCCATCTGGAGATATTATGAAAGTAAGTAGAAATAATTCTGGTCTAATCAAAGAGACTAGTGGTGCCAATCCACAAGATTTTTGGACTATATCTGATCAAAATGATGAAACTGGTTGGGAAATTGGAGTTACTCAGCCTGGCTCTTCAGGTTCAGGATTATTTAATCCGGCAGGACAATTAATTGGCACTTTATGCTGTGGAACTGCTGATTGTACTGGAATAACAAACAACGGTGGAAGTGACTCTTATGGGCGTTTTGCTACTTCATGGACCAATGGAAATTTAGCTCAGTGGCTAGATCCAATGGGTTCCGGAGCTACTACCCTTTTAGCATTGTCCGAAGAACTTTTTATTGCTTCAGAAACTTCGCTGGATAATAACCTAAGTATCTACCCTAATCCATCAACGGGTATTGTTAATATTCGAATAAATGGAGTTTCAAATAATGATCTTGAGTACACAGTATATAGTATAGACGGAAGAAAAGTTTCTAGCAGAAACTTTTCAAGTAATTCAATTATTAATATGGAAAGCCAGAGTAATGGAATTTATTTCATTATCATTATAGATAATCTGACAAGTAATGTTGTAACAAAGAAGGTTATTATTAAAAAGTAAGATGTAATTTTTTACTAATAGAAAAAGGTCTAAAATCAATATTTGATTATAGACCTTTTTTAGTAATTGTAAATTTATTTAAAACAAGAATAATTGATCCTCCACTTGCATTTTTTAGGTTTATTGTATTTTCTTTAACCGAAACTGAAGCTACATTCCGCATTTCTTTTAAAAATAATTCTTCAGTAGTCAATCCAGAATTACAGTATATTTTTGTACTTATTAACCTAGAGAAAAGAGTTTCAGATCCTTGGGGGTTGATATTGCCAGAATAATTATTACAGCCGCAAAATCCAGATATTTTTTGTCCTTCTTCAGAAATGACTAATGTCAAGTTCTCTGAACTTATATCAGTTCCAGTTATTGAAGTTACGCTGTAAGACCCAGCTTTAAGAGTGTTGTCCGTTGTTCCTGCCCCTTGTTTTTCTTTTAGACTGTTACATCCAAATGCTAATAGTAGAATAGAAAAGAAAAGTAATTTTTTCATATTAAATAATGTTAGTGATTAATGTGTATCGTGTATTAAAAACAGTACTCCAGAATTTATTTGATTAGTTATAAGTTAAGTAAAAGTAGATTTTCTTTTTATAAACCTGAGTTCGACCTTATGGATTTTACTTTTATAGTATAACAGAGTAGGTTTCGATTAGTAAAAAGACTGGAAATGGAAGGCTAATTATATCCATGAGCTAGATAGTAGCTATAACAGCTTTATTTCATTTAGCCCTTTTATACTAAAGCCTTATATGGAGCTCAGATTAATCTAACACTTTGTATATTTACAATATGAATGAAAACTTGGATCCTACCAGTGAAGATTTAACACCTCAAGAGATTGAGCTAGAGAAGAAGTTAAGACCTCTAACATTTGAGGATTTTACAGGACAGGATCAAGCATTGGAGAATTTGCAAATTTTTGTACAGGCTGCGAATTTACGAGATGAAGCCCTAGATCACACCTTATTTCATGGTCCTCCAGGTCTGGGTAAAACGACCTTGGCCCATATTTTAGCGAATGAACTTCAAGTAGGAATTAAAGTGACTTCCGGCCCTGTGCTTGATAAACCAGGGGATCTCGCAGGGTTACTCACCAATTTGGACGAACGTGATGTTCTGTTTATTGATGAAATTCATCGATTGAGTCCCATTGTTGAGGAGTACTTGTACTCGGCAATGGAAGATTATAGAATTGATATAATGATCGAATCTGGGCCAAATGCTCGTTCCGTTCAAATCAATTTAGCCCCTTTTACGCTCATAGGAGCAACCACAAGATCGGGCTTATTAACGGCGCCAATGCGTGCTCGTTTTGGAATCTCCTCAAGACTTCAGTATTATACGACAGACCTACTCACTACTATCGTACAAAGAAGTGCTGGTATTTTGAATGTGCCCATTTCGATGGAGGCAGCTATCGAGATCGCCGGAAGAAGTCGAGGAACGCCTAGAATCGCCAATGCATTGCTTCGAAGAGTCCGAGATTTTGCTCAAATTAAAGGAGATGGAACCATAGACATAAAGATTGCAAAATTCGCTTTGAAAGCATTGAATGTGGATGCCCATGGTCTAGATGAGATGGATAATAAAATCTTGACAACTATAATCGAAAAATTCAAGGGAGGCCCAGTTGGGTTAACTACGATTGCAACAGCGGTTTCTGAAAGTTCTGAAACGATAGAAGAAGTGTACGAACCTTTTCTAATACAACAAGGCTTTATCATGCGAACGCCTAGAGGTCGTGAGGTAACTGAAGCTGCATACAAACATTTAGGTAAACTTAAAAGCCCAACACAAGGGGGTTTGTTTTAAGAGATGGAAAAGAAAATACCAACGGTTTCTCTATTTAAATTTTTACGTCATTCTATTGATATTTTAAAAAATCCGCTTCCGTTTCATCGTCAAAACTTTGAGAAACATGGGGATACTTTTCGTCTTCAGATTGGTTTTGGAAAATCGGTTGTTTTTTCTCGGGACGCTTCATTTGCGCGATATACACTTCAGAAAAACCATAAAAATTATACAAAATCGACAATCCAAACAATAGATCTTGCCAAGTATGTAGGTAAGGGCCTACTTACAGCAGAGGGGGAGCACTGGAAAAAGCAACGACGACTTATTCAACCAGCCTTTCATAAAAAGCAATTGACTTCCCTATTAGAAACTGTCTTGGAGGCTATTCAAATTGAGCTTTTAAAAATTAAAACAGGTTCTCCTAAAGATATTTTTCCTGTCTTCAATGATCTTGCATTTCAAACGGTGGTAAAAGCCTTGTTTAGTAGTGCTGTAAATCCTTCAGAAATAAAACGCCTTCAGCAAATCACCGAAGAAACACAGCAAATGCTGGTAAAAGAACTTCGGCAGCCATATTTGAAATGGTGGTTTCATGCTAGTGGTAAATTGAAAAGTGTTCTGCGACTTACTGCCGAAGCGCGTGGAGTTTTAGGAAAATTGATCGATGATCGAAAGTTGAGCAATAAGAAGGAAGGTGATCTTTTAGACATGCTGTTGGATGCGCGGTATGAAGATGGTAGTGCAATGGAAGAAGATCAGCTTATTGATGAGATCTTAATTCTATTTACAGCGGGACATGAAACGACATCGAATGCTCTGACTTTTACCTGTGAATTATTAGCACGCCATCCGGAAGTCCAGGAAAAGATTTTTTCGGAAGTGAAAAAGGCTCCCTCCAAAAATGAAAACTTGATGGAATACATGCAAGCCTGCTCTTATACAAAACAAGTAGTGGAAGAGTCCATGAGACTTTATCCGCCGGCATATTTTATAGATCGAATTAATATTGAGGAAGATGAATTTAACGGAATGAAAATTCCAAAGGGAACGAATCTATTGTTTTCATTACATGAAATTCATATACATCCAAATTTTTGGGAAGAACCTGAAGCTTTCAAACCTGAACGTTTTTTGGAAGGGTCTAAAAAATATTCATCCCATTATTATCCATTTGGAGCAGGACCGCGGATGTGTATTGGGAATAACTTTGCCATGTATGAAATGATCCTTGCGGTTTCTGAAGTAGTGAGTAAGTACAGAATCTCAGAAAAAACAACACCAATTAAAATTCTCCCGTTAATCACCATGAAACCGAAAGATGCTATCTTAGAGTTTAATTTGAGATGATATTTGATTGAAAACCCTTCGAAATATACGAACCTGATTAAAACCGAAGCCAAACGCTTGGGGTTTATGTCTTGCGGTATTAGTAAAGCAGAATTTCTTAAAAAAGAAGCTCCCCGCTTGGAGGGTTGGCTAAAGAATAATATGCACGGCGAAATGAGTTATATGGAAAACCATTTTGACAAGCGCCTGGACCCAACTAAATTGGTGCCAGACTCTAAAAGTGTGATTTCATTGCTGTTAAACTATTTTCCATCGGAAGTGCAAGACAAGGGTTCTTACAATATTTCTAAATACGCCTATGGGACTGATTATCATTTTGTAATTAAAGATAAGTTAAAGCGGTTGCTTCAATATATTCAGGAAGAGATTGGAGATGTTCACGGACGTGCCTTCGTAGATTCGGCCCCGGTCCTAGATAAAGCATGGGCTGCAAAAAGTGGATTAGGATGGATGGGAAAACACAGTAATTTGCTCACCAAGCAGGCGGGATCCTTTTATTTTATCGCAGAATTAATTGTTGATCTCGATTTAAACTATGACACCCCAGTAACTGACCATTGCGGTACTTGTACGGCATGCATCGATGCATGCCCTACAGAGGCTATCGTAGCGCCTTATGTTGTTGACGGGAGTAAATGTATTTCTTATTTCACAATAGAATTGAAAAATGAAATCCCATCGAATGTCAGAGGTCACTTTGATGACTGGATATTTGGCTGTGATGTTTGCCAAGATGTTTGTCCTTGGAATCGATTTAGTCAATCCCATAGAGAACCGTTGTTTAATCCTAATCCAGATTTGTTAAATATGACAAAGAAGGATTGGGAAGAAATCACAGAAGATGTTTTTAAAAATCTGTTTAAAAATAGTGCCGTCAAGCGAACAAAGTTTGCGGGATTAAAACGCAATATTGATTTCTTGGATTCATCCGGAAATAAAATTTTGTAATGAACACTTTATTTTCCGACATATTGGAATTCTGTAAAACCTATAAAAGATTATGAAAAACCTAATTATTGTACTTATTAGCTTGTTATTTTTTCAAAACTCAATTGGACAGAGTGCTTGGAACTTAGAAAAAGATTCATGGTATACTCAATTAAACTATACCCGAATTGGACCGTATAGTGAATTGTTTATTGACGGTGGTAAAACTGAAACGACTCCAAGAGAAATTGAGGACAATACTTTTCAACTCTATGCAGAATATGGATTAAACAGCAAGACTACTCTAAGTGCAAGTCTACCAATAAAATTAATTAAAACGGGTGCTCAAACTACTGCCGCCACTCCAATAATAAACGCCAACAGCGTTACGTCATTAGGGAACATCGGATTTGGAGTTAAAAGAAATTTAATTAATAAGAACTTCCTTTTATCAACTGGTGTAATTGTTGAAGCGAACACGGGTTCCTATGATGATGCTTCCGGAATTAGAACAGGCTATGACACTTGGACATTTACACCAGGAGCATACTTTGGTAAAAGTTATAATAATCTATTTCTTCAGGCCAATGTTGGAGTTGGATTTAGAACTAATAACTACAGTGATTTTTTTAGAGGAGGAGCTGAAGTGGGATATAAGTTTCTAAAGCGTATTTGGGCGATATTTTACTTAGACTACAAAAAGTCTTTCTATAATGGAACTGTTAGCATTCCTGTTAATAACGAAAGCACTTCACTTTATGTTGATAATAAGGAGTATGTGGGTTATGGACTAAAGGCTATTTATGAATTAACCAATCAATTGGGTATAACTGCTGGCTTTGGAGGCGCATTCTCCGCAAATGCTGAAGCCCGTGCAGCCGCTCTAAATGTCGGTCTTTTTATGAAAATTGATCCGAAGAAATAGCAAATAAAGTTTCTCCGTTTGACTTATACCAATTTGATTATGTAATGTCGTATTCCTAATTTAAATTATTTTTAGTTCAGATGAGATAGAAAATCAATGCGCCTGCCTGCCCGAGTCTTAGGTATGGGTACAAAAGAAACAAATTATATGTGACATTATATGGGTAAATTGGTATTACTGGTTTAAATTTGTAGTTCATTCAACCCAAGTTTAGTAATTTCCCAATATTATGAGCAAGCAAAGTAAACGTCGTGAGGCATTGTTATATCATGCTAAACCGAGACCAGGTAAAATACAAGTTGTTCCAACAAAAAAATACGCAACACAAAGAGATCTTGCATTAGCATATTCCCCTGGAGTTGCTGAGCCCTGCTTGGAGATAGCTAAGGATGTCAATAATGTCTATAAATATACAGCCAAAGGAAACCTTGTTGCGGTTATTTCAAATGGAACAGCTGTTTTAGGATTGGGAAATATTGGTCCTGAAGCGTCAAAACCGGTAATGGAAGGAAAGGGTTTACTGTTTAAAATTTTTGCAGATATTGATGTGTTTGATATTGAAATAGATACTGAAGATATAGATTCTTTTGTTGAAACAGTAAAGAATATCGCACCAACTTTTGGAGGAATAAATTTGGAGGACATAAAAGCACCCGAAGCATTCGAAATTGAAAGGCGATTAAAAGAAGAGTTGGATATCCCTGTCATGCACGATGATCAGCATGGGACGGCAATTATTTCGGCGGCGGCACTACTAAATGCTCTTGAAATCGTTGAGAAAAAAATCGAGGATGTATCGATAGTTATCAGCGGAGCCGGAGCGGCTGCGGTTTCCTGCACACGCCTTTATAAAGCTTTTGGAGCGAAGGCGAAAAATATTGTAATGGTCGATAGTAAGGGGGTAATTCGCCAAAATAGGGGAGGGTTGTCATCAGAAAAGAAGGAGTTTGCTACTACGAGAAAAATTGACACCCTTGAGGATGCGATGAAAAATGCGGATGTGTTTGTAGGTTTGTCAATTGCAGATATTGTAAAACCTGAGATGCTTAAGGGAATGGCCAAAGATCCCATTGTTTTTGCAATGGCCAATCCAAACCCTGAGATCAGTTATGACTTAGCTATTCAAACTCGAAAAGATATCATTATGGCGACAGGCAGAAGTGATCATCCTAATCAAGTCAACAATGTTTTAGGCTTTCCCTTTATTTTTCGAGGGGCGTTGGATGTGCGAGCTACCAAAATTAATGAAGCAATGAAAATGGCGGCCGTAAAGTCTTTGGCAGATCTTGCTAAGGAGGTTGTTCCAGAACAAGTTAATATAGCCTACGGGGAAACCAGATTAAATTTTGGAAGGGATTATATAATTCCAAAACCTTTTGATCCGAGATTAATTGCTAGGGTACCGCCTGCAGTCGCTAAGGCTGCAATGGAAAGCGGAGTGGCAACACAGCCGATCGAAGATTGGATACAGTACGTTGATGAGCTGAACGAGCGCATGGGTAGTGATAATAAAATTGTGAGGTTGCTTATAAACAGAGCTAAAACAAACCCGAAGAAAATTGTATTTGCCGAAGCCGATCACCTTGCCGTTTTGAAAGCAGCCCAGATAGTGCTTGAAGATGGAATAGGAATCCCAGTTTTGTTAGGACGTAAAGAAATTATTTTAGAGCTAATGTCCCAATTAGAATTTGACGAAGATATCGAAATCATTGACCCAAAGAGTGATCGTCAAACTGAAAAGTTAAATGAATATGCCACGATTTTCTGGAAAAACCGTAAGAGAAATGGGATTACTTTATACGAAGCTAAAAAATTAATGCGAGAGCGAAATTATTATGCCGCTATGATGTTGGATGAAGGTGATGTAGATGCTATGATTTCTGGATATTCTAGGTCATATTCCACTGTATTAAAGCCTGTCTTGGAAACCATCGGTAAGTTTGACGGGGTGAATAAAGTGGCTGCTACAAATTTGATGTTAACGAAAAGAGGGCCAATATTTATTTCTGACACTTCGATAAATATTGAACCAACTGCGAAGGAATTGGCTAAAATCGCTCAGATGACCAATTACACTATGAAAATGTTTGGATTGAGCCCCGTGATAGCGATGATTTCATATGCGAATTTTGGGTCTTCAAAACACCCTAACGCGAAAAAGGTTAAAGAGGCAGTCGAAATATTGCATAAAAGCAATCCAGATATGGTTATTGATGGAGGATTACAGACGGATTTTGCATTGAACCCCGATATGCTGAAAGAGAATTTCCCTTTTTCTAAATTGGCTGGAAAAAAAGTAAACGCACTGATTTTCCCTAATTTAGATTCTGCTAACAGCAATTATAAATTACTGAAGGAGCTTAATAACGCGGAATCAATTGGGCCCATAATGTTAGGAATGAGAAAGTCGGTGCATATTCTTCAACTTGGAGCAAGTGTTGAAGAAATTGTAAATATGGCGGCTGTTTCGGTAGTCGATGCACAGCAAAAGGAAAAACGGAATGCGGAACGATAAATCGCTTGTAAATCCCAAAGAATTTAATATTTTCGAGGTGGTGAGATGCAAATAATTATACTATATTTGGCAGTTTAACTTTATTATAGCGAATGATAACCCATATAAAGGGAAAACTTGTTGAAAAGACCCCGACAGATGTAGTGATTGAATGCAATGGGGTGGGTTACTTCATAAATATTTCATTACACACATTTTCACAAATCCCCGCTAGTGAAAACGTAAAATTATACACACATTTGCAGGTTCGTGAAGACGCACACATTTTGTATGGATTTTCTGGCGTAGCGGAGCGTGAAATCTTTAGATTATTATTATCTGTTTCAGGGATAGGTGCAAGTATAGCAAGAACAATGCTGTCGTCACTTTCACCGGATCAAGTAACAGATGCGATTGCATCGGAAGATGTTACTATAATTCAATCGATAAAAGGAATCGGGTCTAAAACTGCACAACGTGTAATCTTGGATTTAAAAGATAAAATTTTAAAAGTATATGGTTTGTCTGGCATTTCTGACAATTCAAGCAATACGAATAAAAATGAAGCGTTATCTGCTTTGGAGACATTAGGTTTTGCTCGTAAACAAATAGAAAAAGTGTGCGACAAAATAGTAATGGAGGATCCGCTGGCATCGGTTGAGACGATTATAAAACAAGCTTTAAAAAATTTGTAAAAATTGGGATCAAAAAAATACGTTTACTTGAATAGCTATTGCAAGTTATTATTAGTTTTAAGCATCATATTTGGAAGTATATCAATTGGGCACGCTCAGGACTCTACCGCAACAGGATCAACTATGGGGCGGATGGAATTGCTAAATCCAAACAGTATTAGGGATTTGTATACCTACGATGCAATTACCGATCGATACATCTACACCAAGAGTTTAGGGGATTTCAATATTTCATATCCTGTAATCCTTTCACCACAAGAATATCAAGACCTTATTCTTAAGGAGCAAATGAAGGAGTATTTTAAGAAAAAAATTGATGCGGCCGATGGTAGAAAAGAAGGTGCAGAAGAAGCTCAAAAGAATTTATTGCCTACATTTTATGTAAAGTCTGGTTTGTTTGAATCTATTTTTGGAGGAAACACTATCGAAGTAATTCCGCAGGGTAGTGTTGAGATGGACTTAGGCTTGCTATATACAAAGCAGGACAATCCGTCCTTTTCACCAAGAAATAGAACTAACACGTCTTTTGATTTTGATCAACGAATAAGTTTAAGCCTAGTAGGGAAAGTAGGGCAACGACTTCAGGTAACAGCAAATTATGATACGCAGTCGACCTTCGATTTTCAAAACCAAATTAAATTAGAGTATACTCCAACCGAAGATGATATAATTCAGAAAATTGAAGTCGGTAATGTTAGTTTGCCTCTAAATAGTAGTTTAATTCAAGGAGCACAAAGCTTATTTGGGGTAAAAACAGAGCTTAGATTTGGAAAAACAACAATTACCGGGGTGTTCTCTGAACAAAAATCTGAAGCTCGAACAGTGGTTGCAGAGGGTGGGTCAACCGTTACCAAGTTCGATATTTTTGCATTGGACTATGATGAAAATCGCCACTTCTTTCTAGCACAATATTTTAGAGATAATTATAACCGAGTTATAGAAAAATATCCATTTATTAACTCTAATGTTCAGGTTACCCGAATTGAAGCATGGATTACCAACAGATCCAACCGAACTGAAAATGTTCGAAATATTGTGGCCATTCAAGATATTGGGGAATCTGATCCAACAAAAATTGGTCTTGGAGTTCCTCCAGGAGGATTTATAAATAGACCAAGAAATTCATATCCCGATAACGGAAATAATGATTTTAACCCATTTGGTTTAAATGATCCAGCTCAGCAAACAATTTTCAACCCTTTAATTAGGGATGTGGCTTCGGTTCAATCTGGATTTACCGGTGTTCAAGTTAATGAAGGAACGGACTATGTAACCCTCGAGAATGCTAAGAGACTTCAAACAAATGAATACCAATTGAACTCACAATTGGGGTATATCTCTTTAAATCAGAGATTAACCAATGACGAAGTTTTGGGAATTGCATTTCAATTTACTGTAAACGGAAAAGTTTATCAAGTTGGGGAATTTTCGAATGATGGTGTAGAAGCTAATGGTGGAACACTGCCAGGAGATCCTGGTGGAGACCCTAATGCACCACCCACAGTAGGAGTTTCTCAGAACCTTATTGTGAAATTATTGAAAAGTAATATTACAAATGTTGATGCGCCAGTTTGGGATATAATGATGAAGAATATTTATCCATTAGGAGCTTTTCAATTGGAACAGGAGGGTTTTAAATTGAACATTTTATATACAGATCCATCGCCTTTAAACTACATTACACCAGTAGATGGAACTACTTTTCCTGAACCTAATCCAAGTGATATTGACCCCGTTGATATTAATGACGCAACTCTATTAAGAGTCTTCAACTTAGATAGATTAAGTTTTAATAATGATCCACAGCCAGGGGGAGATGGTTTTTTCGATTTTATGCCTAGGTTGACAGTTGACACTCAAAATGGACGGATCATTTTTACAAGTGTCGAGCCTTTTGGAGAGTATTTATTCGATAAATTGGATAATACACCTAATGGAGGACCTGAGTCATATACAAACCGAGAAACATATAATGCGAATCAGAATTTGTATGTTTTTGATAAGTTATATTCTTCCTCAAAAACGCAAGCTGAGCTATTGCAAAGTGAGAAGAATAAATTTCAATTAAAAGGGACTTATAAATCTACTGGTTCGGATGGAATTGCAATTGGCGGTTTTAATATTCCCCAAGGTTCAGTTACTGTGACCGCTGGTGGAAGGCAGTTAGTCGAAGGAGTGGATTATACGGTTAATTATCAATTAGGGAGGGTTCAGATATTAGATCCGGCCTTATTAAATTCAAGTACTCCTATTCAAGTAACAACGGAGAATAGTACATTGTTCGGCCAGCAGACAAAAAGATTTACAGGCTTGAACGTTGAGCATCAGTTTAGTGATAAATTTATTATTGGTGGTACCTATTTGAATTTGAATGAACGCCCGTTAACACAAAAGTCTACCTATAATGTGGAACCGATAAATAATACCGTTTATGGTTTTAATGCAAACTACTCTACAGAAGTACCATTTTTAACTCGATTAGTAAATAAGCTACCTAACATAGATACAGATGTTGAATCTAATGTTTCCATTCGAGGTGAATTTGCTTATTTAATGCCTGGGGCACCGAAAGTTTCGAATTTTGATGGTAAGTCAACAGTTTATGTAGATGATTTCGAATCGGCTCAAACTCAATTGGATATTGGCTCACCGAATAATTGGTATTTATCCAGTACACCTGCAGACGCTGGCTTCGGAGGGGACATTGCGAACAATAATTTGGCATATAATTACTTTAGAGCGAAATTAAACTGGTATACAATTGATCCAATTTTTTATAGTAACCAAAGACCAGATGGAATTAATGATGAAGACTTATCTTCACCTTTTACACGTCGTATATTTAGAGATGAAATTTTTCCAGAGCAAGATATTATCCAAGGGCAAACTCAATCGCTATTCCCTTTAGATTTGTCTTATAAGCCAGGTGAAAGAGGGGAGTATAATTATAACCCAACAGCATCGGCAGACGGTAATCCAAATACATTGGATAATCCTGAGAGTAATTTTGGAGGTATTTCAAGACAACTCACAACGACCGATTTTGAACGTTCTAATGTAGAATACCTTCAGTTTTGGTTAATGGATCCATTTATCTATCCTGAAACTTCAACAAATACTGGGGGGGTTCTTAACTTTAACTTCGGAAACATTTCAGAAGACGTGTTAAAAGATGGTAGAAAGCAATATGAAAATGGTTTACCTAAGGATGGAAGTGCTGAAAACACAACCTCTTCGGTATTTGGTAAAGTACCAACGAACCAATCCTTAATCTATAGCTTTGATTCTGCAGGAGATGAGCGTACGAATCAGGATATAGGATATGATGGTCTCAGCGATGCTGAAGAAAAAGCAAAGGTCGAATATCCTCAGGCTTTTAGGGATCTAGCGGATCCCGCAGGAGATAATTACCAATACTTTTTACAAACTGAGGGAGGTATTATTGATCGATATAGTTCATATAATGGAACACAAGGTAACTCGCCAGTGGAAGTGACAAACACCAATAGAGGTTCTACAACATTGCCCGATGTTGAGGATATAAACCGTGACAACACAATGAATACGGTTAATAGCTACTTTGAGTACAATATCCCAATTGCACCAGGGATGGACCAAAGTACAAGTAATTATATCACAGATGTAAAAGTTGTACAAGGAATAACACTTCCAAACAATGAAGTGATAGATGCACGCTGGGTACAGTTTAAAATTCCATTAAGCTCGCCAGATCGTGCAGTAAATGGGATATCTGATTTTAGATCAATTCGATTTATGAGAATGTATTTGTCTCAATTTGCCCAACCTACAGTATTGCGTTTTGGAACCTTAGAACTGGTTCGCGGAGATTGGCGAAGATTTGTACAAACCTTTGAAGCTATAAATGATCCTGATCCAACCGATGACCAAACAATTTTTGAAGTTGAAACAATAAGTATTGAAGAGAATGGTGGAAGATATGTGCTTCCTCCAGGAGTTCAAAGAGAACAACTTAATAACAACAATAATATTATACGTCAAAATGAGCAATCCTTAGCGGTTCGAGTTTGTGGATTAGAAGAGGAGGATGCCCGTGCAGTATACAAGAACTTCAGTGTTGATATGCGTCAATACGAAAACCTAGAGATGTTTATTCATGCAGAGTCTCAACCAAACCAATCCCAACTGAGCGATGGAGATGTAACTGCCTTTATGCGTTTGGGGAATGATTTGACTCAAAACTTCTACGAAATTCAAATACCGCTGGATATAAGCGCTCCAAATAGCTTAGACCCAGAAGCAGTGTGGCCAATAGAGAACAGAATAAATTTACCGCTTGGGTTACTTCAGGATATAAAGTCTCGAGTTTTAATTAATGACAATAACCCTAATCCAGATGATAATGGTATTATCTTCTTTAATCAGTCAGAATTAGACGATTCTTGGTCTGGAGGACCAGAAAACGAGCTTCGTATAGGAATAAAAGGAAACCCTAGCTTTGGAAATGTTCGCACAATAATGCTCGGTGTTAGGAATAGTTCAACAATGGACGCTTGTGTAGAAACTTGGTTTAATGAACTACGCCTTTCAGAATTAAAAAATCAAGGTGGTTGGGCTGCAGTGGCAAGTTTTGATGCTAATTTGGCCGACTTTGCCACAATAAGTGCAGCAGGTAGCAGAAGCACCATAGGTTTTGGTTCCATTGATCAAGGTCCAAATCAAAGAAGTCGTGAGGACGTTCAAGGGTATGATCTTGTAACTAATTTGAACTTAGGGCAACTGTTGCCAAATAAATGGGGAATTCAATTACCTTTTAATTATGGAAGATCAGAAGAGTTGATCACACCTCAATATGATCCACTTTTACAAGATGTAGAGTTAGAAACAAGCTTGAGTAATGCCGAGAATTCAGAAACAAGAGATGAAATTTTAAATCGCTCTGTAGACTATACAAGGAGGCAAAGTATTAACTTCATTGGAGTGCGTAAGGAGCGTACAGGTGAGGCTAAGCCACAAATATATGATATTGAAAACTTTACTTTTTCATATTCATATAATCAAGTAGATCATCGTGACTTTGAAATCGAAGAGGCTTTAGATCAAAACGTTCGAGTAGGAGGTACATATAATTATAATTTTACTCCGAAGACAATTGAGCCTTTTAAAAAGAACGACTCGTTGTTTACTGGAAAGTATTGGCAGTTATTTAAGGATTTTAATTTCAATTATTTGCCAACGAATGTGACGGTAAGTTCTAATATTATTCGACAATACAACGAGCAGAAATTTAGAGAACTAGATTTATTGGCAGGGAATATAGGATTGCCAACCCTATATCAACGTAATTTCTTATTTGATTGGCAGTATGCAATAAATCATAACCTAACTAAATCTCTTCGTTTTAATTTTTCCGCGTCAAATAATATGGTTGTGAAAAATTACTTAGGCGTAAATGGGGTTCCAGATCAATCAGTTGGAATATGGAGTGGATTCTTTGATGTTGGTGATCCGAACTCTCATTTTCAGTCACTACAACTTAATTATGATATCCCTTTGAATAAAGTTCCATTCTTAAAATTTATTCGAGCCACCTATTCTTACACGGGTGATTATCAATGGCAAAATAGTAGTGAACAGTTTAGTAACCTTCCTATAACTTTAAGCGATGGAACCCAAGGAATTTATAATTTAGGAAATACAATTCAGAATTCCAGTACGCATAGAATAAATTCTACCTTGGACATGAATAATTTCTACAAGTACATTGGCCTAGTAAAAAAGAAGAAAAGAAATATTGGTGCTGGTGGTAGATCTAATAATGCTAAGGGAGGCGCAGGAGGTAGCGGAGGTGAAGGCGGAGGTGCTAAATCGCGTAGAGAAGGAAAACTCGCAAAAGAAAATAACGAAAAAGGGGCTGGCGGACAACCTTCATTACTCGGCGGGAATGATGGAGCTGGTGGAAAAGCAGTTGGATCTAATTCATTGAAAGCAGGTGATAAAGCTTTAAATACAGTTATCGGGCTGGCGACATCCATCAAGAAAATACAAATTAATTATCAAGAGAATAACGGTATATATTTACCTGGTTTCATTCCTTCTATAGGGTTTATTGGAACGTTGCAGCCAACTGCAGGTTTTACTTTTGGAAGCCAAGCGGAAGTTCGTGATCTGGCGGCGCGTAGAGGTTGGTTGACTCTGTATCCAGAATTCAACGATCAGTATACCGAGGTTGAAAGCACACAATTAGACTTTCAAGCGAATATCGAATTATTGCCTGATTTAAAAATTGATTTAAACGGTAGAAGAGTTTATTCTGAAAACTATTCTGAAAATTATATAATTGAGAATAGTGAATACCGGTCTTTGACACCAAATGCTTACGGGAATTTTAATATTACAACTTTACTTATAGGGACTTCTTTTGGAAGTAGCAGTGATGTTACATCTGCGGCATTTGAAGATTTTAGAAGTAATAGACTTGTTGTAGCAGACAGATTAGCGACCGATTTTTATGGTAACTCGGCTTTCCCTAGAGATGATCAGGGATATCCTGTAGGGTTTGGAAAGGAAAGTCAGGATGTACTTTTGCCAGCATTCCTTTCTGCATATAAGGGCAGTAATGCTTCTAGTGAAAAGACGGGGATATTAAGAGATATACCTCTGCCAAATTGGGATATAAAATATACCGGTTTGATGAGGTTAAAGTGGTTTAAAAAACGTTTTAGAAGATTCTCAGTACAACATGGATATCGCGCTGATTATACCGTGAACCAATTTCAAACCAATCTTGATTTTGATGTTAATGACCCTCAAGCAACTGATCAAGCTGGAAATTTTAAAAGCAAAGTATTACTAACTAATGTAAACCTTACGGAACAATTTTCACCTTTGATAAGAATTGACTTCGAGATGAAAAACTCTATTAAAATATTAGCTGAGTACAGAAAAGATCGTGCTTTGTCTTTAAGTTTTGCAAATAATCTTTTGACCGAAATCCAAGGAGATGAAATAATTATTGGTATTGGATATCGAATTAAAGATTTAAAAATTGGAACTAATTTTGGAGGAAATAAAACAATCATGAAAAGTGATCTTAATTTCAAATTGGATATGTCACGAAGAGATAATAGAACAGTAATTCGCTACTTAGATGTTAATAATAATCAAACAACGGCTGGCCAAACTATTTATGGATTGCAACTTTCGACAGATTATGCGCTAAGTAAAAATCTAACCGCATTGTTCTATTATGATCATACATTTTCTGAGTATGCAATTTCGACTGCCTTTCCTCAAACAACTATTAGAGGTGGGTTCACACTTCGATATAATTTTGGAAACTAAATAACTAACTATATTTTTAAACACACTTATTATGAATATACCGGCCCATTTAAAATATACAAAGGATCACGAATGGATTAACATAGATGGTAATATTGCAACGGTTGGCATTACTGAATTTGCTCAAGGAGAATTGGGTGATATTGTATATGTTGAAGTAGAAACCGTAGACGAAATAATGGAAGTTGATGCAGTTTTTGGCAGTGTAGAGGCCGTAAAAACTGTTTCAGATCTTTTTCTTCCTTTATCTGGAGAAATTGTAGAATTTAACGATAGTCTAGAATCTGAGCCTGAAAAAGTGAATAATGATCCATATGGTGATGGTTGGATGATAAAAATTAAAATATCTAACCTTGATGAAATAGAGAATCTATTGGATGACGTCGCTTATAAAGAAATTATCGGAGCCTAAAACGCTTTTATCAATTGGGATAATTTATACCCTTTTTATAACAATTATTTTACTTCTTCCTGCTTCAGAAATCCCCAAGATAAGAATTTCTTTTGTTGATAAAATTGTCCATGTGCTTATTCATGTTTTTTTAAGTTTAATATGGTTATGGTATCGCTTTTCGAGTGATAAATGTCATATTTCTGTCAAAAATGTATTTGTAGTTTTGTTCATATGCTTCTCTTACGGGATTTTAATTGAAGCAGCACAACACTGGTTTATCCCATCACGTAGTTATGATGTTTTTGATATTTTAGCTAATGGGGTCGGCAGTTTGTTAGGCTTGGTGTCGTATTGGATTTTTAGAAATAAAATTATCCAATAGCGCTATGACATCCAAAATTGGAAGAGGAGGCTGAAAAAGTCGTAAACTCACTTGCGCGTATGATTCTTGGTAAACAACGGGATTCCTTGTTGGAGTAATATATGCGTTACCAATAATGTTTCAGGTTCAAAATTAAACTACCCTCATATAATGCCATGAACGCCTTTTAAGTTTTTACTTATGGCATAATAGTTGTTTCCGTTTATACAGTTTTGTATTTCCAGTATAATTAATAAATATGTGATCATAGATTGCCTTATTTTTACTTAATTGGAGTGCAGAATCGAAATCAACAGATATTTTAAAATCTAAAAATTGGAATTTCATTTTTAATTAGACAGATTTTATTTATTTTAGCAACTATATAAAAAAACGAATATGGAACCAAAGAAAAATCCAAAGGCAGATCTTAGTAAAAGAAGCATGTTATTTTTTCAATTAGGCATGATTTTTATGTTATTTCTTGCTTGGCAGGGAATTGAATGGAAAACTTATGATAGGTCATTGGCTATAGATACTTTGAATGTTGGTGATGAATTGGAAGAAGAAATTCCTATTACGCAAACTGTAACACCACCACCACCACCACCACCGCCGCCACCTGCACCTGAGGTGATTGAAGTTGTGGAAGATGAAAAGGAAGTCGAGGAGACTATCATTGAATCTACTGAAACAAATCAGGAAGAGGAAATCGTAGAAATCGCTGAGATTGAAGAGGTTG
>JBLHIC010000047.1:0-18526 GCA_047614245.1 Flavobacteriaceae bacterium | reverse complement strand
TCTTTTGCTTTAGAATAATCATCATAATAAATAACCGTATTCGCATGGCGGTCACCCTTTTTGTTAAGAATTGTGATGGCCTTACGAGAAGTGATGACCATCTTTTTTTCTTCTGAAACATCAACTTCTGTATATTCATCCAACAAAACACTATTTGCATTTTCTAATAATTCCGAAGAAATATTAAAAATTGCGTAATCATTTTGTGAAAAAACAGAAAGAGAAAATAATAAAAATACAAGCCTGTAAAAATTTTGCATATAATGCGTGTGTGCGGTTCGGAGGGGAGGATAATAGAGAGACCAATATAAATATATATATTAACAATATCTGAAAACTTAAGCTCTATTTTTACTGTCAATGACAATCGTTACAGGTCCGTCATTAATCAGACTGATATCCATCATAGCTCCAAAAACACCTGTTTGGACTTTCTTTCCTAATTCGGTTTCCATCTGTTTTATAAAACTTTCATACAAAGGGATCGCGATCTCAGGACGTGCGGCTTTAATAAAAGAGGGTCTATTTCCTTTTTTTACACTAGCATGCAGGGTAAACTGACTTACAACAATGATGTCACCTCGAACATCTAAAATTGAGTTATTCATGGCATCTTCAGCATCAGAAAAAACTCTAAGTTTTGCAATCTTCGCACAAAGCCAATCGATATCTACTTGAGAATCTTCAGTTTCGACACCTAAGAGAATTAAAAAACCACATCCTATTTTGGAAACAATTTCTCCAGCTACTTCTACAGAAGCTTTTTTAACTCTTTGAACAACAACTCTCATACTTTTTTACCTTTCATAATAAACGGAGCAATCGCCCTAAAAGTTATTCATTGGTGTATATATCTTTGCGATAATGCTCTTCTTCGCCGTCTATCATCTGCAGGTAACTTCTATATCGAGACCAAGCAATCTCTTCTCCTTCTATTGCCTCTTTCACAGCGCAATGTGGCTCCTCCAAATGAAGGCAATTATTAAATTTGCAGCGCTCCTTCAATTTAAAGAACTCTGGAAAGTAACCCCCTAATTCTTCTTTATCGACTTCCACTATTCCAAATCCTTTAATACCAGGGGTGTCAATAATTTGAGCTCCAAAAGAAAGATCAAACATTTCAGCAAAGGTAGTGGTATGCTGCCCTTGCATGTGCTGATTGGAAATTTGAGTAGTTTTTAAATTCAAATTAGGTTCTATTGTATTCACAAGTGTAGATTTACCCACTCCACTATGGCCTGAAAACATCGAAACCTTATCCTTCATCATTTCTTTTACCTTATCTACATTCTTTCCAGTACTTGCAGAAATTCCTATACACTCATATCCTATTGTGCGGTATAATGCCGCAAGTAGCTTCACCTCTAAAAGCTCGTCCTCATTATAGGTATCTATCTTATTGAAAAGAAGAACAGCTCTAATTTCATAAGCTTCAGCAGTAACTAAAAATCGATCTATAAACGATGTGAAAGTCGGCGGATTGTTAAGTGTTATAAGTAAAAAAGCAACATCAATATTCGCCGCAATAATATGTGTTTGCTTTGAAAGGTTTACAGATTTACGAATAATATAGTTTTCTCGCACTCCTATTTTAGTAATAATCCCAATGGTTTCATCACCCTTTGTTTCGACATCAAATTGCACGTGATCACCTACAGAAACAGGACTGGTACTCTTAATTCCTTTTATCCGAAATTTTCCTTTAAGCCGACATTCATAAAAGGTGCCGTTTTCGGCTTTCACCGTATACCAACTCCCAGTAGATTTATAAACAACACCATTCTTCATGCCGCAAAGTTGCAAAACTTTTTAGTTCCCAAGAATCTTTTTTTGATGATTAATTGATTCCAAGTGTATTGCTTTGTAGATACGCAACATAAATTCTTCACTAAGGTTGTTATCTTCACCTTCCAATATCATTTTATCCAAGATCTCATTCCATCTTTTATTTTGAAGAATAGCCACATTGTTTCTTTTTTTAAGTGCTCCAATGTCATCCGCAATTTTCATTCGTTTGCCCATCATTTCGACCAACTTATTATCGATCACATCAATTTGGGTTCTATAAGTGTTTAGCTCATTAGTATACTTCACCGTGTTATCCTCTTCCTTACGTATACGCAAATCGACAGTTATCTGATCCAAATCCTTAGGCGTAATCTGCTGCTTGGCATCACTCCACGCATTATCTGGGTCAAAATGTGTTTCAATCATTAGCCCATCGTAGTTAAGGTCTAAAGCTGTTTGACATAGATCAAAGATAATATCTCGACGTCCAGCAATGTGTGAAGGGTCAAGAATAAGTGGCAAGTCGGGAAAACGACTCTGTAAGTCAATAGGTATTTGCCATTCGGGATTGTTTCGGTATTTTGTCTTCTCATAGGTTGAGAAACCGCGATGTATTACGCCAAGGTTGTTGATGTCCTTAGAGTACAATCGTTCTATAGCCCCAAGCCAAAGTGCTAAATCTGGATTCACAGGGTTCTTAACTAAAACGGTTTTATCCGTTCCTTTGAGTGCCTCAGCAATTTCCTGAACTATAAATGGAGATACTGTTGTTCGCGCACCAATCCACAAAATATCGACATCGTGTTGCAAAGCCAAATCTACATGATTCGCATTAGCAACCTCCGTTGTAGTTAACAATCCGGTTTCCTCCTTTGCTCTCTGCAACCATTTTAGTCCTAAAGCACCAACTCCCTCAAACATTCCCGGGCGTGTACGAGGTTTCCAAATTCCAGCTCGCAAAACGGTTGTATCAGTATCTTTTAATTGATGAGCAATTTTAAGCACTTGCTCCTCTGTTTCAGCACTGCAAGGTCCTGCAATTACTAATGGATGGTCCAATCCAAATTTATCTAACCAGGACCTAAGATTTTTATTATTTTCCATTTATCAAAACTTTTGTTAACTGACTTGGTACATTTTTAATATTATGATTGTAGACGCCAAGGATTTTTAATTCGGTTACTGCCTTTTTCAAAACATCAATAACTTGTGCAAAAAGCTCATAGTCTTCGAACATAACATCAACAAAAAAGGCATATTGCCACGGTCTTCCAACAATTGGCAACGACTGAATTTTTGTTAAATTAATATTGAAAGTTGTAAATAATTGTAGCGTATTAGCTAGGCTTCCTGGATCATGAGATAATTCGAATTTTAAAGTTGCCTTATTGGCATTTTCCTTCGGCTCGATTTCATTTTTTCCAATGAGTACAAATCGCGTTTGATTATCTTTCATTGTCTGAATATTACTATCAAGAATTTCAAGTCCGAATTTTTCCGCGACCTGCTTTCCTGCAATTGCAGCAACACCTTTCAAATTACCCTCTTTTATTTTTTTTGCTTCGGAAGCAGTATCCTTCCCCTCGATTATTTTTAGTTGAGGTGGTAGTTTCCGAAGATAATCTTTACACTGAAGCAATGCGACAGGATGTGAATGCACCTCCTCAATATCATAAATAGTTTCTCCCTTAAGAGCCATGATATACATTTGAATATTTAAAAAAACCTCGTCATAAATAACCAATCCACTGGCATCTATCAAATTATAGTTGGGTAAAATTGACCCTGCGATTGTATTCTCTATGGCTAAAACTCCAAAGTCAGCTTCCGAATTCTCAATACACTTAGTAACTTTCTCAAAGCTATCGCACATGATCAACTCAACATCGGCTTCCGGAAATAACTTTCGTGTGGCCATATCGTGAAACGAGCTTTCAATTCCTTGAATTGCAATTTTCATAGGTCTCATTTTAAAATTAAACAATAAAAAAAGTCTCGGAGTTTTTCCGAGACTTTCAATAATTAATATGTTGAATTAATTACATAGAATTCTCGGCCTCTTCCATAAAATAGAAAAACCAAAAATTAAAATATGTACTTAATGTATTCATTATTCGTTTGTAAAGTGCTAAAGTAACTAAAACTTTAAAACAACAAAATATTTTTTGATATTTTTTAATATGTAACTTTACAAACTTAGAGAACTATGTCCATAAGCGTTACAAATATCACGAAGGAATACGGAAATCAAAAAGCACTTGATAATGTGTCATTCAATATAGCCAAAGGAGAGATCGTTGGTTTCCTGGGCCCTAATGGTGCGGGCAAATCAACCTTGATGAAAATACTCACCACTTATATTAAAGCAACTGAAGGTACCGCAAGTGTAAACGACTATCCTGTTTCAAAAGAAGTGTTGAAGGTTCAAAAAAGCATCGGTTATTTACCTGAACACAATCCGCTCTATGTCGAAATGTATGTTAGAGAGTACCTGGAGTTTAATGCCGAAATTTATAAAATTCCAAAAACTGAGGTTGAGAAAATAATTGATAGAACTGGTCTCTTATCTGAAGCTAATAAAAAAATAGGAGAGCTTTCCAAAGGGTTTCGACAGCGCGTTGGTATAGCAAGTGCGTTGCTTCACGACCCTGAAGTTTTAATTTTAGATGAACCCACTACCGGACTCGATCCAAATCAATTAATTGAAATTAGAGCGCTAATTAAAAGTGTTGGAAAGTCGAAAACTGTTTTACTTTCAACACATATCATGCAAGAAGTAGAGGCTATTTGCGATCGAGTAATCATTATCAATAAAGGGAAAATCGTTTTGGATAAAAAGCTGATCGATTTAAAAAAGAATGCCCAGCAAATCGTCGAGGTCGAATTTGATTATAGAGTTGAAGAAGTTGCACTGTCGCAAATTGCTAAAGTTGAGAAAGTAGAAAATACTTCAGGATTCATATATCAAATTTATTTTAATTCAGAAAAAGATATGAGAAGTCAGGTGTTTGATTACGCGCACGATAACGGACTGAAGATACTTCAACTAAATCAAAAAAATACGACATTGGAAAAGTTGTTCATTGAATTGACTTCAGAAAAATAGTATCAATCACCTGCTCAAAGGAACAATTTAAAGAAAGATCTTCGATGGACTCGACCCGTATGCCGTCTAATCTTGAAAAATTAATTGACCAGTGAAAAATTGCTCGACTTCTACTACTGGAGGCTCATTAACCGCGATAACGTCACCAGTACCACGAATCTCTCCTGCTATTTTATTTTGCGGATTCACAATCATTTTATTCGCACTACGCTGTAAAATTGTCAATTCACCGATTTGCAGTTCTGCACCTTCAAAACGCGGTGCTTCATCAGTAAAATCAATTCGTGCGTTCGTTGCCATCCCAGACAAATAAAATACGCTCTGCCCATTCGCACTAACTCTAAGACTTTCACAATCCAAGCTAAGGTAAAAATCACCCCCTTTTCTAACATTTTCAATCCCGCCAGCAGTATTACTAACTAAAAATAATTCGGGGAAATTTAAAATTCCGTCGCTTGTGATATCATAGGTCGAACTATTTCGAAGCTGATTTATGTTAGGCGTTGTTACAAAGGCTTTTGTAATTCCATAGTCTCGAACTAAATTACAGGTATTTCCATCTCTAATTACGAGAGTTTCACTCTCAACAGCAACATAGACGTCGCTCAATAAATTCTCACCGGTTTCCACTACAACTTCTTGAACGGTGCCTTGCTTAACAATTAATGACACCTCCCCTTCAATCCGAATTTTAGTGAATCCTGAAACAGGAAATGTGGTTTCAATTATTGAACCTGATGCCTGAAAACAGTTATTCGCATTTTCTGAACTACAGGCAATACAAAGAATGAACGCGAATAAGTAACAGCTTTTTTTTATCATTTTAAATACGTATTCCAAGTCCAAATTCAACGGCCTCGACCTTTGCGCCGTGTGATTTTAATGTCACCGAGCCAAAAATATTTTTATGAAAATAATAGTTTAGCCCAGCCCTAATATACACCCTGCTTTCAAATTCAGAAGGGTAATAAGCGTAATATCCCACTTGTGTAAGGATCCCTAATTTATTTAAATGCAATTCATGACCCACAAAAATACCAACTCGCGTAGTATCGGCATTTCCATTTGTTCCAAAGTTTGGAAATGACACTGCAACATACTCTATCTGCTTTTTAAGAAATTCAGCGAAAAATACTTCGGCTCCAAATTGAATGCTACTTAAATAACTCAACCTTTTATCCAAATAGGACGAAACTATCCAAAATGGATGTTGCCCAAGCCCTATAAAATCACTTTCATTGACCCCACCTCGCACCATAAAGTTGAACTTAATCGGTTCTGAATATTTTTCATAAGTATTCTTTTTGAACAACGTAGGCGATTCTTTTTGGTCTAATTCATACTGCATACCAATATTTAAAGCCACTGTATTTGTACTCGAGTTTGGTGCTCTTACATTGGCATTTGAATAATGAATCAGAGTGAGACCGGCTTGAAGTCCGAAGCCTTTAAAAATATTTTTCTTGCTATAATTTATCAAAAAATAAGTAGAATTCAGGATATGACTCCCGTAGGCATTATTTTTAAAATTGGTGTCTAAATCAAACGGATTTGTGTTATACGAAACACCACTCCCGACACGAAACAATAAATTTCTTTTAAAAAAGTAAAAATTATAATGCCCGTGGAGCCCGTAATTTTGGCCTAAAATACTGTTGTGGGGATTTTGGTATAAAAAAGAAAAACCCCAATCGGGATAGTTATAAGTTTGCTGCCATCGTTTGTCTCCAAATGTTTTTCTATTATAACTAAGTATCAAGCCTTCGGGATGGCCTTTAACCAAATGTGAAATATCCTTATTATGTCTGAGGATTGTTCCGTAAAAATAGTTCACATCCACAAAAGAGGAAGTTTCTTTATCTTGTCCGAATAATGCAATAGAAAAAAAAAGAAGTATTATTAATTTACCTGACATTGCCACAAATAAAAAGAAAGTTTTGTTTACTAAAAAACCAAGTTTGATAAATCAACATTTCCACCTGAAATAATTATCCCGATTTTCTTCCCTCGGAATCGGTTTTTCTCCTTTAAAAGAGCGGCAAAAGGCACAGCACTAGAAGGTTCAATAACAATCTTTAAGCGCTCCCAAAGCAATTTCATAGCAGCTATTATCTCTTGCTCCTCCACCCTAATTATCTCGTCGACATATTTTTTAATGATAGGAAAGTTTTTATCCCCTAAATTGGTTCTCAAACCATCTGCAATTGTTATTGCAGTGTCATTAGTTTCAATATTCCCGCTGAGCATTGAACGATAAGCGTCATCTGCTTGCATTGGTTCTCCCCCAATTGTTTTACAGTTGTCTCCAAAATAGTGAGCAGCCATAGCCGTACCGGCTAGAAGTCCACCACCACCAACGGGCGTGAAAATGAATTCTAAGTCGGGTATCTCCTCTAGCAATTCCATTGCGGCAGTCCCCTGCCCCAAAATAACGTTTGTATTATTTGATGGATGAAGAAAAGTACCCCCAGTCTCATTTACAATTCTATTGGCTTCCTCCTCTCTGGCTTTTAATGTAGGCTCTGACTCTGAAATAATTCCATCATAACTTTCAACAGCGTTCTTTTTTACCAATGCCGCATTTGAAGGCATAACTATATATGCTTTAACATCTAGGTTCTTAGAAGCCAATGAAAGAGCCTGTGCAAAATTTCCCGATGAATGTGTAACAACTCCTTTCTTTCTATCTTCCTCGCTCAATTGCAATATGGCATTTATTGCACCCCTCATTTTGAAGGCTCCCATTTTCTGAAAGTTCTCACACTTAAAATATATGACCGCTCCTGAAACTTCATCAATCAATCTTGATGTAATGACTGGTGTATTATGAACATAGGACTTTACCCGTTCTCTCGCATCTTGAACTTCTTTTCGACTTGGAATCATATGGTTTTTGAATATATATAAATACTGAACAACAATTATTTCAATGTTACAAAATCGGCTAGAGATGTGTTTTCAAGTATTTTGAGGTTGCTATCCCTTACTTCTACCATCAAATTATGGACACTACAAGCGGCTTCGTCAGGGCAATCGGAGCATTTTTCATAGAAATTCAAACTAACACAAGGAACCAGTGCTATTGGTCCTTCAAGAATTCTGTAAACAGCAGCAATCGAAATATCTTTAGCCTCTTTGAGTAAATAATAACCACCCCCTTTTCCTTTTTTTGAAGCTAAAAACCCAGCCTTTCTAAGCGTAAGTAGGATACTCTCTAAAAATTTTATTGAGATATTCTCATTAGCAGAAATTACCGAAATCTGCACTGGTGCATCTTCAACATTGCGTGCCAAATAAGAAATGGCCTTTAATCCGTATTTAGTTTTTCTAGAGAGCATAAGTTATCATAAGCAGTTAAATTTAAGCAATAAAATTAGGATGGCTAAAGTTTAAAACAATTCCCTCGCTATAGCCTGTATATTTTCGCTCTTACCCATCGAATAATAATGTAAAAAAGGGATTTTCTCATTAAACAATTCTTTACTCTGCATAATACACCATTCTACTCCTACCTGTCTAACTTCGTCATTATTTTTACACTTCAATACTTCCTTAATTAAGTCTTCAGGTAGTTCGGCATTGAAACGCTGCGGAATGATATTGAGCTGTTTTTTAGTTGAAAGCGGCTTCAATCCAGGTATTATTGGGACCGTGATCCCTACTGCTCTGCATTTATCAACAAATTTGAAATACTTTTTATTGTCGAAAAACATCTGAGTGACCACGTAGGATGCACCATATTCAATCTTCTTCTTTAAAAAATGCAAGTCACTTTCGAAATTTGGTGCTTCTAGATGTTTTTCGGGATAGCCTGCGATTCCAATACAAAAATCTGTAGGTGTAGAGTTTTGAAGGCGACTGTCCAAATAATTTCCATTATTTAGAGATGTGATCTGGGTAACCAAATCACTCGCATAGCCGTGACCTTCTTTCTCTGGCACAAAATAAGTCTCACTTTTTACAGCATCTCCTCTTAGCGCCATCACATTATCAATTCCTAAGAACCCCAAATCGATTAAAAAATTCTCGGTATCCTCTTTAGTAAATCCACCACATAATATATGTGGGATGGCATCAACATTGTATTTATTTTGAATAGCTGCACAAATACCAACTGTACCTGGACGTTTACGAACTACCTTTTTCTGAAGCAATCCGTTTTCCATTTCTTTATAAACGTACTCCTCTCTATGATATGTAACATCAATAAACGGCGGTTTAAATTCCATTAAAGGGTCGATACCATCAAAGACCGACTTTATGTTCTCGCCTTTTAAAGGAGGTAAGATTTCAAATGAAAATTGAGTTTTCCCCTTTGCTTTTTCTATGTGTTCTATTACTTTCATTTAGTCTGCGATGTTAGGTCTGAGCCACTTTTTAGCAACTTCAAAATCAATACTTTTTCTATTGGCAAAATCTTTTACTTGGTCTTCTTTTATTTTCCCTAATCCGAAATAGCGTGCCTCCGGATTACCAAAATAATAACCCGAAACTGAAGCTGCAGGCCACATAGCCATACTTTCAGTAAGTTCAACTCCAATAGTTTCTTTTACCTGAAGAACTTCCCAAATAGTTTCCTTCTCTAAGTGGTCGGGGCAGGCAGGATAACCAGGTGCAGGCCTAATTCCCTTGTAATTCTCATTAATCAATTCGGTATTTGTTAGGCTTTCATTTGTTGCATAACCCCAATAATTTATACGAACCTCTCTATGTAAATATTCTGCAAAGGCCTCCGCTAACCTATCTGCCAATGCCTTTACCATAATCGAATTATAATCGTCCAGATCAACTTCATATTTAGCCGCCAATTCATGAGTTCCAAATCCAGTAGACACGCAAAAACAACCCATATAATCTTGAACTCCAGATTCCCTTGGTGCTATAAAATCGGCTAAAGCAATATTTGGTCTACCTTCCGCTTTTTTAGACTGTTGTCTTAGGCTTCGGAAAGTATATTCCTTTTCTGAAACCTGTAACAAAATATCATCATCATTCACTGAATTAGCCTCAAATAAACCAAAAACGGCCTTGGCCTTGAGTAGTTTTTCAGAAATAATCTTTAAAAGCATTTCTTGTGCATCTGCAAATAATTCTGAAGCCTGCTCCCCAACCACTAAATCCGTCAATATCTGGGGATATTTTCCGAACAATTCCCAACTTCTGAAAAAAGGCGTCCAATCTATATAGTCTACAAGTAATTTTAAATCAAAATCTTCAAGGATATCAATCCCTAACTTTTTAGGCTTCACAATTTCTGAAGTATTCCAATCGATTTGAAATTTATTATCTCTAGCCGTTTCAATAGACTTAAATACTTTCTCGGTTTGTCGTTTCGAAAAATTATCCCGGAAAATTTCGTAATCATTCTTAATATCCGATTTGAACTTTGCTGAAGTATCCGGTTTTAGCAAATCACCCGCAATTGTAACAGCCCTAGATGCATCGTTAACATGTACGACTGCATGTTCGTATTGAGGATCTATCTTCACAGCGGTATGTGCCTTACTGGTCGTCGCACCTCCTATTAAAAGGGGAACTTTAAACTCTTGCCGTTGCATTTCCTGTGCTAGAAATACCATTTCATCAAGTGATGGTGTGATTAATCCGCTAAGACCAATAACATCTACCTGTTGTTTTTTTGCTTCTTCAATTATCCTCTGTGCAGGGACCATAACGCCTAAATCGATTATTTCATAATTATTGCAGGCAAGTACAACTCCCACGATATTTTTCCCAATATCGTGCACATCTCCTTTAACGGTTGCCATTAAAATCTTCCCATTAGAACTTGAAACTCCATTTTTAGATTCTTCAATAAAAGGGAGAAGATAGGCAACGGCCTTTTTCATTACTCTGGCCGATTTTACTACCTGAGGTAAAAACATTTTTCCACTTCCGAAGAGATCGCCAACCACATTCATACCAGTCATTAGGTATCCTTCAATAACCTCAATTGGTTTTGGGACAATTAATCGAGCCTCTTCTACGTCTCCAACAATATATTCGTCAATTCCCTTAACTAAAGCGCGGGTAATTCTATCTTGTAAAGATTCCTCACGCCAGGAAAGGTCTACTGTTTTCTCTTTTGCAGTGCCGACAACTGTTTCTGCAAAATCCAATAAACGTTCGGTTGCATCGTCCCTTCTATTAAGCATTACATCTTCGACACGCTCCAATAAACCTTTCGGGATTTCATCATAAACCTCCAACATCGTAGGATTCACAATACCCATATTCATTCCCGCCTGAATCGCATGATAAAGAAAAACCGAATGCATAGCTTCACGAACCTTGTCATTTCCTCGAAAACTAAAGGAGACATTG
Organism: Flavobacteriaceae bacterium; assembly: GCA_047614245.1. Classification (GTDB taxonomy): domain Bacteria; phylum Bacteroidota; class Bacteroidia; order Flavobacteriales; family Flavobacteriaceae; genus Ulvibacter. The sequence continues at coordinate 7,308 of JBLHIC010000047.1, read as the reverse complement.
CTTACTCCCCCACTCACATTACAATATGGCAAATTCTTTCGAACCCATCGAGTAGCTTCAATAAAATCGACGGCATTCTTTCGGTGCTCGTCCATTCCAGTAGCTACAGGAAAAATATTCAAATCGAAGATGATGTCCTCAGGCTTAAAATTTACCTGATCCACTAAGATATCATAACTCCGTTTTGCAATTTCAATCCGGCGATTATAGTTGTCTGCTTGTCCAACTTCATCAAAAGCCATAATAACAACTGCGGCTCCATAACGCTTTATCAATTTTGCGTGATGAATAAATTCTTTTTCACCTTCTTTTAAACTGATTGAATTTACAACACATTTCCCTTGAACGACTTGTAATCCCGCTTCAATAATTTCCCACTTAGAACTATCGATCATAATTGGAACCCTAGAAATATCTGGTTCTGCAACAATAAGATTGAGAAACTTCACCATCGCTTCTTTGCCATCGATCAAACCGTCGTCCATATTGATGTCGATAATCTGCGCACCTCCTTCAACCTGATGCCTTGCAATAGATAATGCCTCTTCAAAATTTCCTTCTTTAACTAAACGCAGAAATTTTCTGGAGCCAGCGACATTTGTTCGCTCTCCAACATTGATAAAATTACTTTCTGGCGTCACAACTAGTGGTTCTAATCCTGAGAGTTTTAATACCTTTTGGTTCTTGGTTCTTGGTTCTTGGTTTTTGGCTTCTCTGTTGATCATAATTTTTTATAATAATTGATGAAACCATGAAGTAACTCCTTGCAAGAAATCACTTTTTTTAAAACCATTTTTAATTCCATCTCGGAAATATATGTTATATCTAATGACTAATACAATTGTGTTTCAAGTTCATTTAAAGATCCTTTAGATATATAAAAAAGGAATTGTTTCTTTATTAGACTGTCTTCCTATCCTTCAGCAACATTTGAAGGAACCGAAACCGCACACTTCCTCATTTCGTTAGTTAGTCCGTAAAGCTCGCTTTGTGGATACGATTTAGTCAATTCAGAGACAGTTTTTACCAGCTCTCTTGAATTATTCCAAACATCTAATTCAATATAATCCATAATTATTCTTTCTAAAACCAACACTATCAACCATCAACTAATAACAAAGCCACGTGGTTTATATTCCGAAGCAATTTTTGCCATAGCATGTATATGTTCAGGAGTTGTTCCACAGCATCCGCCAACAATATTGACAAGTTCTTTATCTAAATATTCTTTTACCTGTGCTGTCATCTGCTCCGGACTTTCATCATATTCGCCAAATGCATTTGGTAAACCGGCGTTTGGGTAAGCCGAGATAGCCAATTGAGAACGTCTAGCAAGTACTTCCAAATGGGGAGTCAATTGCTTGGCCCCAAGTGCGCAGTTAAATCCAACACTTAACAATGAGATATGAGAAACAGAAATTAAAAATGCTTCCGCTGTTTGCCCAGACAAAGTTCTTCCTGAAGCATCCGTAATCGTACCGCTGATCATAACCGGGATATTAATTTTTCGTTCGTCTTTAATTTCTTCGATAGCAAACAGAGCTGCCTTTGCATTTAAGGTATCAAAAACAGTTTCTACGAGCAATACATCAACACCCCCATCTATTAATGCCTCCGCTTGCTGCTTATACGCAATTCTCAATTCATTAAAAGAAATAGCTCTAAAACCAGGGTCATTGACATCTGGTGACATACTAGCTGTTTTATTGGTAGGTCCTATAGCCCCAGCAACAAAGCGTGGTTTATAAGGTTCTTTTACTGTAATTTCGGTAGCCACTTGCTTTGCAATCTTAGCCGATTCAAAATTGAGTTCGTATACTAAATCCTCCATGTCATAATCCGCCATCGCTATTGTTGTGCTCGAAAATGTGTTGGTTTCCACGATATCGGCTCCTGCTTCAAAATACTTCCGATGCACTTCTCCTATTGCTTTTGGTTGTGTAAGTGAAAGTAAATCATTATTGCCTTTTACCGAAGTGTGAAAATCCTTAAACCGTTCCCCTCGAAAATCTTCTTCGGAAAACTTATAGCGTTGTAACATTGTTCCCATAGCTCCATCGAGGATGAGAATTCTGTTTTGCATTTGTTTTATAATGTCACTCATATTTCTTTTCCATTGAGCACAATTTGATAGGTCACATCAACACAACTGGTTAAAGTAAGTGAAACCGAGCAATATTTTTCGAAACTGAGCGCGGCTGCCCGTTGTGCTTTAGCTTCCGCAATATCTCCTTCAAGATATATAGTTACATGTATGGATTCAAAGGGTTTTGCGGCTGGGCCGTCTGTTCTGTTTCCTTCGACTTCAATTTTATACGATTTTATCTCCTGACGCTGCTTTTTCAGAACGTAAATAATATCAATTGCATTGCAACTCCCAACAGCCATTAACAAGAGTTCCATTGGGCTCGCACCTTTTGCGACATCGTTGGTTTTGTTATCTATTAATACAGATACATCGTTTGCTCCTTTTGCTTCAAAAAGATAGTCTTCGTTAATTCTATTCAGTGTAACTTTCATATCGTTTATTTTTCAATTTTCTCATAAGATGAGACAATCCCTTTTATTAATGCCGAGCTAAACCCATTATGCTCCATTTCGTTTAAACCTGTAATGGTGCAACCACGGGGCGTAGTCACTTTATCAATCTCATATTCCGGATGTTCTTTATTTTGAATCAATAACTCGGCTGCTCCTTTAACTGTTTGATGAACGATCAATCCAGCGGTTTTAGCATCGAATCCAATTTCGATACCCCCTTGAATCATTCCTCTAATAAAACGCAAAACAAAGGCAATTCCGCAGGCACCCAGAACCGTAGCCGACTCCATTAAATCCTCATTAATAAAAACGGTTTCACCAAGAACATTAAAAAGTGATTTTACCTCTTTTATCTGATTTTGATTTTCTGAATTTCCGCAAATACAGGTAATTGACTCTTTAACTTGGGTAGCTGTGTTTGGCATAGCTCTAAAAATAGGAACATCCTTAATTACAGCTTCTTCAATCCGAGCTAATGAAACTCCAGTAGCCAATGATACTATAATATGGTCTGATCGAATTTCATCTTTAACTTCACTCAAAATAGTCAGAATGTTATGTGGCTTTAACGCCACCACAATGATTTGAGATTCGGCAACAGCTTTACTATTATCTGATGTCACATTAACTCCTTGATCTTGGTATTTGCCTAACGACTCTGTATTGCGTTTGGTAACTGTGAGACTTGATGCATCGAAATTACCTGAACTTAGAAGTCCTTCTAGTATCGCGGTACCTAGGTTGCCACAGCCAATAACTGCAATTTTTGTTGTTGAATCTGTTTTCATTTAATTTATTTTATCACTTAATCTCAAAATATCCCCAAACACTCCTCTTGCTGTGACTTCTGCTCCAGCCCCAGCTCCTTGAATCACAATAGGATTCTCTCCATAACTCTCTGTATAGATTTCAAATATTGTATCGCTGTCTTGCAATCTTCCTAGCACCGAATTCTTTTGAACTGAAATCAATTTGACATCCAAAATGGCAGTATTATCCTTAGATAAATCTCCATGTAAATCAGCAACATATCGAAATACGTTGTCCTTTTGTTGGTTCTTCTTTCTTATTTGGAAAGGTACATCTAAGTCTGCAATTTCTTCCAAGAAAGTATCGGCTGAAACTCTTCGTAAGGCTTTAGGAATTAAATTTTCAATCGATACTTCTTCAAATTCATTTTGCAAATCTAATTCTCTCGCTAAAATTAGCAACTTCCTCCCAACATCATTTCCGCTTAGGTCCTCTCGAGGGTCTGGTTCCGTTAAATTCCTTCTAATGGCCTTTTTTAGAACTTCACTAAACGGAATATCCTCTTCAGAAAAAGTATTAAAAATATAACTCAGCGAACCAGAAAAAACACCTTTTATTCGAGTAATATTATCACCAGAAAGATGTAGTAATTTTATTGTGTCGATTATTGGTAACCCGGCACCTACATTAGTTTCATATAAGTATTCCTTTTTATTTAGAACCAATAGATTTCTTAAATTCTGATAAAAATCCAGACCTATGGTATTTCCAATTTTATTTGATGAAATTAAATTAAACCCATTGCTCACCAATATTGGATAATTTGAAACGAAGTCGGAACTTGAGGTGTTATCAATAGCAATTAGATTTACTAAATTATACTTTTTTGAAAAATCGATTACCGTATCTATTGTATATTTTTCAACATAGCGATCTTCAGTTTCTTTCCAACTATCATCGAAACCATCTTGGTTTAAAAACAGGCGTTTTGAATCTGCCATTGCAAAAATATTGAGTTCAATATCCCGGCGCTTAGAAATTTCCTCTTTAGAAGCCAGTATTTGATCAATTAATTTAGAGCCCACGTTTCCTTTACCAAAAATGACGAGATTTATTTTTTTCTTCTGAATTTTTGCTAAATCGATTCGATTTGTAGACTGTTCTGCGGTTTGAGTATTCATAATTTTAAACTGTGATTTCTAGTTGAAAAATAGATTTTAGTATTTCGGATAGTTGATCAAACTCGATTAAAAATCCATCATGTCCATGAATTGATTTAATTTCTGAAAATGAAATATTACTTTTAAATTCACTTATCGCTAAATAGCTTCTATTAATTTCTTCATTTAAGTAAAATTGATCACTGTCAATACCAATTAAGTGAATGGCTCCCTGAATACGCTTTGCACTATTGATAAAATTTCTAGTACCATCAGTAACATCTGCTGTCATTAATAAGTGGTTCATTAATTTGTAGGCCTTTAAATGAAATCTTTTTTGAAGCTTTTCACCGTGACTCAAAAGCCAATTCTCGACATCATAGTTCTTAGAACTTACCCGTTTGTTTCTTTTGAACTTTGCAGTTAACGACTGAGGAGTTCTATAGAAAGTCATTGCGTGCATTCTGGCATCATGGAGGGGATTAGAAGAATTTTCCAAAAGTTGTTTTTGAATCCTACACTGGGCCAGAACCCAATCTGTCGCTTTCCAATCGGTAGCAATTGGAATAATATGTTCAATAAGTTCAGGGCGTAAAACGGCCATTTGCCAAGTAACATTCCCCCCTAAAGAACCTCCTATGACCGCGAATAGTGAATTTATCTTAAGTAATTCAAGACCCTTTATAAAAATATTTGATACATCAAAAACTGAAAAATCTTCATAATTATCTATCAAGAACCCATCATATCCATTTCCCGGAATGTTAAACGCTAAAATCGAAAAATGTAAGGTATCAATACATTCACCTTCCCCTATCAAATCATTCCACCAACCCTGCTCCCCAACTACTGAACTATTTCCTGTCAAAGCATGATTTACTAAAACAACTGGCGCTGTACCTAATGGACATCCAAAATTTTCATAACTCAATGGAATTGACTCATAAATGCTGCCATTATGTGTTTTAAACTGTTCTATTTTTAAGCTATTTAGCATAAGTCATTTAAAAGCTGTAAAACAATGGCCGACTTTTAGCCGAACCACGGTTAATTAATAATTCAAATGTTAGATCAGACTTTTTTTAGGAACAAACGCAAACGCCTGCTTTAAGTCCTGCGTTAAATCTATGAAATCCTCAAGTCCAACGGAAAGCCGTATCAAGTCCTTGGTTACTCCCGTCGCCTCCTGATCTACATCACTTAACTGCTGATGGGTTGTACTTGCCGGATGTATAATAAGCGATTTTGTATCGCCAATATTTGCTAGCAGCGAAAATAGCTTGGTATTATCGGCAATTATTTTTGCGGCTTCAAAACCCCCGTGTAAACCGAAGGTCACAATCCCGCTTTGTCCTTCGGGTAAATATTTCTTAGCCAATTCAAAATATGAGCTCGATTGTAAACCCGGATAATTTACCCAGCTTACTTCTTCTTGATTCTGAAGCCATGTGGCTATTTCTAGGGCATTCTCACTATGCTTTTTGATCCGAATCTCAAGAGTCTCTAAGCCTTGAATAATTTGAAAAGCATTGAACGGGCTTAAAGCTGCTCCAAAATCCCGAAGGCCTTCAATACGCACTTTTGCTATAAATGCAGCAGCCTCAAGTGCTTCCGAATATATTAAACCGTGATAACCGGCTGAAGGCTCTGTAAACTCAGGAAATTTTCCATTGGTCCAGTCAAAATTTCCAGCGTCAATAATCACACCTCCTAGTGCAGTTCCGTTTCCGTTTATATATTTAGTCAAAGAGTGAATTACGATATTGGCACCATATGCTATTGGATTTAATAAATAAGGCGTGGCCACGGTGTTATCAACAATAAGCGGGATTTTATTAGCCACAGCTTGCCCAGCGATACTTTCTAGATCAAGTACATCTAACTTTGGATTCCCTAAAGACTCAACGAAAACAGCACGTGTATTTTCCCGAACTGCATTTGAAAAGCTATCCACTTCGTTCGGATCCACAAAAGTTGTAGTAATACCTAATCTAGGCAGGGTAACGCTCAATAAATTGAAGGTGCCTCCATACAAGCTGTTTGAGGCCACAATATGATCTCCAGCTCGCAATAAAGTTAGTAAGGTGGTTGCAATTGCAGATGTTCCTGAAGCAGTTACTACAGCCGCAATTCCTCCTTCCAATGCAGCGAGTCTCTTTTCTAAAATGTCATTGGTAGGATTGTTAATACGGGTGTATATAAAACCTGGTTCCGATAGGTTAAACAAATTTGCAGCGTGATCGCTATCCTTAAAAACATAGCTAGTGGATTGATAAATTGGAACAGCCCGTGTACCTCCGTTTGCATTTACATCGTGTCCTGCGTGCAACGCGTTGGTTGCGAATTTTTGTGTACTCATTTTTCTAGTTTTTTGAGTTAATAGACAAGTGCTATTTGTAGCACGATTAAACCAAAAGTCAAAATGCGCCTTCTGGCGAACTTCTATAGAAAAATGTTATTAAGAATGAGTTGACAATTTTTAAAATTGTCGTTTCGTTATCTATCGGTAACTTCCTGCAAAAACAGAAAATGGTTGTAGAATGTAGCACCTTCTTTCAAGTGAAAGGGTTGCTAAGGCTTCATAGGGTCTTATCCCTCCGCCTTTCTTGATAACATTTCAATAAAGTTTTGAACTTTGTGAGTGCAAATATTCATTCATAAAAAGTTAAAAACCAAATATATTTCAATAAAAATTTAAAAACTATATTTTTTACTTACCCTTCTGGTGAAAATATTTCTCCCTAACTATCTGTCCAACAGGAACCTTACCTATCTTGCTCTCCAGCCAAGAAATAATATCCAAATAAAGAAATGCACGGCCTTCAAATGGATGGTTTTCAAATTCTTTCAATTTAGA
>JBLHIC010000046.1:0-18554 GCA_047614245.1 Flavobacteriaceae bacterium | reverse complement strand
CCTATTCAATATTGGCACTTTTTAATTTTGCGGATTCAACTCGCTTTAGTCTATTTTTTTGGAGGAGTTGCGAAATTAAATTATGATTGGTTGATTTCTAATCAGCCTGTTAGGGCTATGTTAGAAAATAGGGCGAAACAAAGTTTTTTAGGAGATTTTCTAACATCAGATTTTACTTTATATTTTTTCACCTATGGCGGGCTAGTATTTGACCTTCTAATCCCTTTTCTTCTTTTTATCCCTAAAACTAGAATACCTGCCGTCCTTTGCGCATTGCTATTTAATATTATGAATGCCTGGTTGTTCAATGATATTAATATATTTCCTTATTTCATGATGTTGTCACTTGTTCTATTTTTAGAGCCAAATAAAGTTGCAAAGTTTATAAATCTAAAACTATATGGAAAACGAACCGTAGCTTCAGTTTCTAGCACACATATTAATGTTCAGAAACCGGTATTAATCTTGATTTCCATATATTTCTTAATTCAAGGCTTACTCCCATTCAGACATCTTTTATATGATGGAAACGTCGATTGGACCGGCGCGGGACAACGTTTTGCCTGGCGTATGAAGATCCAACATCGGACCTTAGAAAAGATGGAGTTTAAGGTGCTTGATATGAAGAAAAAAGTCATTATTCCGGTTGAGGTTCGTAATTATGGTTTGAATCAGGATCAAATAAATTCAATGGCCTTTGATCCAGTTTCTGCTGTTCAGTTTGCAAAATTTCTTAAAAGACATTGTCGTGAAAATAAAGGAATTGATGACGTACAAGTTCAGTCAGAAATTATAGTTTCATTTAATGGACGCAAGCAGCAACAGATTTTTGATAAAAGTGTAGACTTGTCATCTTTGGGTATCAAACCATCTCAACTCAATCAATATATACGAAAGTTAGATAAAGCTAAATAACCTATTTATGATTTTTAATTTTAAAAGAAATAGTACCCTTCAGAAAAGAAATGTTTTATACTTCGCGAAAGTATTGGTTATTATCATTTTAAGTTTGCCAATAGTTCAAAGCTGTAGTCATGAAAAGGAGGAGTCCTTTAAGTTTGTAGGACCCTTATTTAGTTCTCTGGAGCCTGACCTTTCAGGAGTTACATTTGTTAATAAAGTGCCTGAAACTCCTGAAATGAATATTTTGACTTACCAGTATTTGCATAATGGGGCAGGAGTTTCACTTGGAGATATTAATAATGATGGTCTCACCGATATTTTTTTTACAGCTAATTACGGTCCAAATCACCTTTATTTAAATAAAGGAAATCTGAAGTTTGAAGAAATTGGAAGAACTGCAGGAGTAGGAGGTAAAATTGGATGGACTACAGGTTGTACAATGGTGGATATAAATAACGATGGATATTTAGACATCTATGTGAGTCGCTCTGGCGATGTAATTTCAAACAAAAGAAAGAATATCTTATTCGTGAACAACGGAGATCTAACGTTTACAGATCGCGCAGAGGAATATGGTTTGGATGATACGGGATACTCTTCACAAGCTGCTTTTTTTGATTTCGATCGAGATGGTGATTTAGATATGTTTATGCTAAATCATCCAATAAAACCAGCGCAAAACGTCGACTTTTATGCTCTTACTTCGGTTAGAAATGATGATTCAGGAGATAGGCTTTATAGAAATGACAATGGGTTGTTTAAGGATATAAGCGAAGAGGCAGGTATTATAGGAAATAGTATTGGATATGGTTTAAGTGTCTCCGTTGGAGATCTAAATAATGACGGATGGCCTGATCTGTATGTTTGTAATGACTATTTAGAAAGAGATTATTTATACCTCAATAATCAGGATGGGACATTTGATGAAAAAGCAAAAGAAGCGACTAGACATATATCCAACTTTTCTATGGGTTCTGATATGGCCGACTTTAATAATGATGGTTTGTTAGACATTATGGTCGTTGATATGATCGCTGAAGACAATTACCGAATAAAAACAAATATGTCTGGCATGAACCCTAAAAAATTCTATCGGGCGGTTGATAGTGGTTTCCACCATCAATACATGATGAATACCCTGCAAATGAATAATGGCAATGGCACTTTTAGTGAAGTGTCGCAGTTGGCAGGATTGACAAATAGCGATTGGAGTTGGACTCCTTTATGGGCCGATTTTGATAATGATGGACTTAAAGATATATTCATTACCAATGGCTTAAGGAAAGAAGCTAGAAACAATGACTTTATAAAAAAGAAAAAAGTCTGGTTGAAGGAAATGGAAAAGCAACCTGAAAAACAATTGGAGTTCATGAAGAAAATCTTAGATGAGATGCCTGAAACGAAGCTAAGAAATTTCATTTTCAAAAATAACGGAGATATTTCATTTTCAAATAAATCGGAGGCTTGGGGGCTTTCCGAAGCTTCATTTTCAAATGGTGCCGCTTATGCAGATTTAGATAATGACGGGGATTTAGATATCGTTGTTTCAAATATTGACCATCCAGCTTTTATTTATCAGAATAATAGCGAGAAGATTGAGGATGGTAATTTTCTGAAAATTAAATTGAATGGACCCGATCAAAATCGATCAGGTTTGGGTGGGAGAATAACCATTAAAACAAATGAGGGCTTTCAGATGAAGGAGCATTATCTCAGCAGGGGTTACCTTTCTTCTGTGGAAGATAAAATTCATTTTGGTTTGGGTGAAAGTAAGAAGGTAGATTCCTTATGGGTTGAATGGCCCGATGGGAACAGGCAGTTACTCACAGATATTAATGCTAATCAAGGTATTGATATACAATATAAAATTTCTAATTCACAAAACGCCAGCCTTTACAAAAATGATTTTAAAAAAACAATGAAGGAGGTTACTTCAGAAATAGGAGTTGCTTATAGACACGAGGAAAATGAATATGATGATTACGAAAAAGAATCTCTTCTTCCTTACAAGATGTCGAACCTTGGCCCCGGAATGGCAGTGGCAGACGTTAACGCCGATGGATTGGACGATTTTTACGTTGGAGCAGCAAAAGGGTCCAACGGAAAATTATATCTTCAGAATACCAACGGTTTATTTGAAGAGACGAATCAGTTAATTTGGATGGCTGATGCGCAATGTGAAGATATAGCAGCGGCCTTTTTTGATGCCGATGCCGATGGAGATATGGACCTTTATGTAGTGAGCGGAGGAAATGAATTCGATCCATCATCGGAGAAGTTACAAGACAGACTCTATTTAAATGATGGAAATGCGAATTTTACAAAAACACGAAACGCATTACCTAAAATGTTAACCAGTGGCGGATGCGTCACCGCAGGGGATTATGATAATGACGGAGATGTGGATCTGTTTGTTGGAGGTAGAATCGTTCCCGGTCAATACCCTAAAGCTCCTAGAAGCTATTTACTCCAAAATGAAAAAGGTGTATTTCAAGATGTGACTCAATCATTAGCTCCAGACTTATTGGAAATCGGTCTGGTAAATTCGGCAATATGGACCGATTACGATAAGGATGGTGCCAAAGATCTCCTCATCGCTGGGGAGTGGATGCCTATAACGGTTTTAAGAAACATGGGAAGTCAGTTTAAAAATGTTACAGAAGAACTTGGGTTAGGAGATACCAATGGTTGGTGGTCGAGCGTAGCCGCTGGTGATTTTGATCAGGATGGGGATGAGGATTATATACTTGGCAACCTCGGATTAAATTACAAATATAAGGCCAGTTTGGAAACCTCCTTTGATATTTATTATGATGATTTTGATCAAAATGAAACGGGTGATATCGTGCTAAGTTATACAGAAAATGGAGAGGAAATTCCGCTACGTGGCAGGGAATGTTCTTCACAGCAAATGCCATTTATAAAGGAAAAATTTACGACTTACGATGCATTTGGAAAAGCGACTATGAAAGATATTTTTGGTGAAGAAAAGTTAAATAATGCTTTGCACTTACAAGCCAAAACATTCGCAAGTGTTTATGTCGAAAACACGGGTAATGATAAGTGGATAATTAATGAATTGCCGCGTCTTGCCCAGCTGTCTTCTGTAAATGGAATTGTGGTGAAAGATATTGATAGCGATGGCTTATTGGATGCCGTTTTAGCCGGTAATCTATATTCATCTGAAGTAGAAACTCCTAGAAATGATAGTGGAAATGGACTTGTTCTAAAGGGCGATGGTAGCGGTAGGTTTCTTACCTTAAGGGTTGCTAGAACTGGGTTTTTTACGCCAAAGGATACTAAGGAACTTCATTTTCTTTCGATAAATGAAAAACTACATCTTGCGGCTGTAAATAATAATGATCAAATCCAATTTTTTAGTCTCTTAGAGACATATTAAAAGTCTTATTGATATTTGAAGTACTATAATGGCTGGAAATTTGTCTTCGTTTTTACTATTTTAAATGATTTGACTCCAGTTATACGACTTCAGCATTACCCAGATTTCCTTTGAAATAATTTTAATTTTCGTTCTCCGTTTTTCTGAACCACGTTGTATTTGAACGGTTTATTTTGTTCTTTTAGCTAAAATTGTTAGCCCTCGTTTCAATTGCCTGTTTATCATTTGTTGATTTAAAAAAATTACACTATTTTTAACAATATCTTTAACTAAAATTAACAAAACATGAAAAAATTTACTTTTGGGATTGTACTAAGTATAATCTTTGTTCTTACTGGGACAGTAAACGCTCAGATTTCGACTTTTCCGTATGCGGAAAGTTTCGAAGCTGGAGCGGGTGGCTGGGCTACAGATGCTGGTCCTGGCGATAGTTGGGCTTTAGGTGCGCCTGCAGCGGCTGTTATCATTGGTGCTTCCGATGGTACTGAAGCTTGGGCAACAAATTTAACAGGACTCTACAATGCATCTTCAAGTGCGAGTATAGTTAGTCCAGTATTTGATTTTTCTGCTTTAGCAGCAGATCCAACCCTTAAAATGGACGTATGGTGGGAATCAGAATTTAGTTGGGATGGAGCTAGAGTTCAAACATCAGTTGATGGAGGAGCTAATTGGACCCGTTTAGGTGCTGCTGGAGATCCTTTGAACTGGTACACTGACGCCACTGTTCTAGGCGATCATGCTTGGACAGGTAGAAATGGTTCTGGAAGCGGAGGCTGGGTTGAAGCAGAACACGCATTGGACGGTTTAGCCGGTCAGGCAGCCGTTACTTTACGGGTTTTCTTTGGATCTGATACATCTGGACAAGATGATGGTTTCGCTTTCGATAATGTTAGGATAACTACACTTATAGGAACTCTTCCTGTAATAGCTTGTCCTGCAGATAGTATGATAAATACCACTGGAGGCATTTGTTCTGGTGTTACAAACTGGATAGACCCTATTGCTTTTGACGTAGAAGATGGATTACTTTCTTCTGTACACGTTAGCGGACCTATGAGTGGAGACTCTCTTCCTCCTGGAGCTTATGTTGTTACTTATGAAGCAACAGATAGCGATGGAAATACAGTTATGTGTTCATTTAATGTTACTGTGGCTGATGTTGAAGCTCCAATCGCGGTTTGTCAAGATATTTCTTTAGACCTTGATGCTGCTGGATTGGTTACTATAACTGCTGCAGATTTAGATAACGGTTCTACAGATAACTGTGGTATTGTATCTTCTAGAATAGCACTCGATACAGGTGGAACTAACACTTTAGAAGTTTCTTTTGCTGCGGGTAGTGGTCAAGGAGGTAATATGTTTGATGTAAATGCATTAAGTGAGGTTCTTATCAATTCTTTTGAGGTCAACTCAAACTCAGCTCCTGGAGATCTTGTAGATTTCGAAGTTTATTTTAAAACAGGTACTTGGGTAGGTTCGGATATGACAGCCGGTGACTGGACATTGGTAGCAACAGTTACAGATGCTGTATCTGCTGGTGTTGGTTCTGGTACACCTTTAGGGCTTAGCTTAGGAATTAATGTTGCAGCCGGAGATACAGTTGCTTTTTATGTTACTTCTACTGATGGTGTTAATGTTAGATATACTCCTGGAGGTGGCGTTGGTAATGTTTGGGCGTCTGATGCTAATATCGAAGTATTAGAAGGAGCGGGGAAAGTATATCCATTTTTAAATACATTCCAACCACGTAATTTTAATGGAAGAATAGTATATGATTCATTTACAACACCATTTGCGGGTACATTTGATTGCTCTTTTATAGGTGCAAATAATCTTATTGTAACACATACAGATGCTGCGGGTAATTCTACAAGTTGCATGGCTACAGTTACTATATCAGATGTAACAGCGCCGGTTATTGTATGTATAGGGGAACAAGTTGTAGGACCTTTCTCTACAAGTGCTTCACCTGCATTGGCTATTGTAGATAATACGACCGTTTCTACAACAATGACGGTAACCGATGACTATGTTATAACCGACTTGGATATAGATTTAGATATTACACATACTTGGGTTGGAGATCTTCAAGTCACTCTTGAGTCTCCTGCTGGAACTCAGGTTTTGATATTTGATGGTGGATCTGACGGATGTTCTGGAGATAACATTGTGGATCGCTATAATGACGAATCTGCAAATGCACTAGATTGTCAAGGAAGTCCGGATGCTTTCCCGTTAGCAGATTATATTCCATCAAGCCCACTTGCAGCCTTCGATGGTGAAAGCACATTGGGAGATTGGATTTTATCTATTGAAGATACTGCTGGAGGTGACGCTGGAACTTTAAATACTTGGAACTTAGTTTATGACTTCGATCCTATCGTTGCACCACCATTAGAAGTGGTTTTAGATGCCAATGGAATGGCTACAATTAATGCGGCATCCTTAATATTGAACGTTGACGAAGCTTGTGGATGGACTGCATCAGTTCCAGCTCCAGGTGGAAATAACTCTTTGACAACAACTTTTGCTGGCGGTAATGGACAAGCAGGTAATATGTTTGATGTTATGGCTACCAATAATCTTACGATTAATTCATTCGATGTTAGTATAGATGATGGTGTAACCGACGATGTTGAGGTTTACTTTAAGACAGGAACTTGGGTAGGTTTTGATACCGATGCAACGGCTTGGACACTTCTAACTACGGTAACGGGTGTTACTTCAGCTGGGCAAGATGTACCAACGCCTCTTAATCAAACTTTAGGAGTTGATGTTTTGGCAGGAGATACTGTTGCATTCTATGTAACTCTTACAACTACAACGGCTATTAACTATACAAATGGTACCACAGTGGGTGCTTTATTTGCAAGTGATGCTAATATGGAAATCTATGAGGGATCAGGAAAGGTATATCCATTTGCGAATACTTTCATGCCACGTAATTTTAATGGTAATGTTGTTTATTCTACTGGTGGAGGCTCAGCGTCAATTTTAGACCTTGATTGCTCAATGTTAGGAAGTAATTTAATTGAAGTTACTATAACAGACGATAGTGGAAACACTGCTACTTGTATGGCGACTGTTGTCGTGAAAGATGAAACAGCTCCAATACTAGTTTGTACTGATGCAACTATTGAGTTAGGACCAGATGGTACTGCTACAGTTGATCCATTGGCATTGCTTGGTACGACTACTAGTACATTTACTGTTCTAGTTATAGGTAGTGACAATGCAGGAGGGAATGAAGGGTTTACAGATCTAACTGTTCCTGTAACAGCTGCTGTATCCGTATCTTTCGATTGGGATTATGTATTAAACGATGTTCCTGGATTTGATGCTTTTGGATATTTATTAAATGGGACTTTTACTCAATTAACTGATCCTGCAGTTGGAGATCAATCAGGTAGTGAGACGGTAGCACTTGTTGCCGGCGATGTATTTGGATTCCGTTCTCAAACAGACGATAATTTATTTGGTAATAATGAAACGGTTATAAGTAATTTCTTGCCAGGCTTTACAGGTCAATTTGCTCCTGCTAACTGGACTGAAACTTTAACTGATTCTGATGGATCTGCAACATTTGTTGAAATTCCAGGGGGACCATTATCGTTCGATGCCTGTGGTATTACAGATTATGGTGTAAGTATTACTGAAGTAACTTGTGCCGATATAGGTACTCCGGTTACTATAACAGTATTTGCTTCTGATTCTAGTGGAAACTCTTCAACTTGTACGTCAACAGTAACTGTTGTTGATTTATTAGCGCCAACAGTTACGTGTCCTGCAAATCAAACAGTTGATCCAGGTCCTGGTAATTTATTCTACGAAGTTCCAGATTATATTGGAAATGGTGAGGCTACAGCAGATGATAACTGTACAGATCCTGTGACAATTACAACACAAGATCCTGCAGCAGGTTCTCTAATTACTGATGGAACTTATACTGTAACAATTACAGGTGAGGATGCGTCTGGAAATGTTGGAACTTGTTCTTTCCAACTTACTGTTGAAAGTGTATTAGGAATTGAAAGCAATGAATTAAACAATGCTATATCAATGTATCCTAATCCAGCTCAAGACCAAGTGACGATTTCAAACAGTTCTAATATCCAACTTGAAACGGTTGTGATATATGACTTGAACGGAAAAATGGTAAATCAAATCGATCTTAGCACTATGCAAGGAGAGCAAATGATTAACATTTCTGATCTTGCTTCTGGAGTATATGTTGTTCAATTAACGAGTGATACCTCAAGCGCTGTAAAACGTTTGGTGAAAAAATAATCATTCACTGGTAATAACCAACCAATAAGAAAGCCCCTTCACTTGTGAAGGGGCTTTTTTTATTGTATTTTTTTTAAGTGGATTAGATACTCTACTTTTTTATCGAATCGTATTTACAAAATTGGAAATACCATCGATGCCATCTTTGGCCAACATTTTAATAAAGGCACTACCTATGATCGCACCCTTTGCCTTGGCCGTAGCCTGCGAAAAAGTTGTAGCGTTACTAATCCCAAAACCAACAATTTGAGGGTTTGATAATGATAAGGAACTAATTCTATTAAAATAACGCTCTTGTTCACTGCTAACGCCCTTTTTCGCTCCAGTGGTACTTGTACTGCTCACCATATAGATAAAGCCATTAGAGGCAGCGTCAATCTCTCTAATACGCTCTTCGGAAGTCTGAGGTGTAATGAGAAAAACATTCGCTAGGCCATATTTTTCAAAAATTGATTTATAATGTTCCTTGTATTCGGCTAGAGGTAGGTCTGGTAAAATAAGTCCGTCGATGCCTATTTCATTACATTTTTTACAAAACGCTTCCACACCATACTGAAGCACCGGATTGAAATATCCCATGAGAATTAATGGGATTGAAACCGTATCACGAATCCCTTCTAATTGCTGAAAAAGCAGCTCGGTGGTCATGCCGTTTTTCAAGGCTTGGGTTGAACTCGCCTGAATAGTTGGTCCGTCGGCTAATGGATCGCTAAAGGGTAAGCCTATTTCAACCATATCAACCCCATTCTTTTCTAAAGACTCTAAGATGGGGATGGTATCATTTATACTGGGATATCCCGCCGTAAAGTATATCGATAGTAGTTTTTTATTTTCTGAAAGTTTCTCTTTTATTCTTTTCATCTTTTTAGTATTGCGTTAGGGATAGAGCAATTGTTTGAGCTCGCCCGATTTTTCATCGGGAAGCGAGTGTGAAAGCCTGGTCGTGAAGTGAGCCCTTAGGATCTGCTTCACGAAACGCCCTGATTATAATAAAAAATAATCGATATAAGTGTTTAAATCTTTATCACCTCGACCGCTTAGATTCACTACTACAATGTCTTCTGGTTTGAATTTTCTAGTTTTGAAAATCGCAAGTGCATGACTCGTTTCGATCGCGGGGATAATTCCTTCCAACTGGCTCAATTCAAGACCGGCCTGCATAGCATCATCATCAGTTATGGACAGGAATTCACCTCTTCCACTTTGATACAAATGTGCATGCATAGGACCAATTCCTGGATAATCCAAACCAGCAGAAATTGAATATGGCTCCGTGATTTGACCATCCTGGGTTTGCATTAACAAGGTTTTACTACCGTGAATAATTCCCATTTTTCCAAGTACCGAAGTAGCAGCACTCTCGCCACTGTGAATTCCTTTCCCGGCAGCTTCCACTGCTATTATTCCAACATCGGGGGAGTCTAAGTATTCGTAATAAGCGCCGGCGGCATTACTACCTCCACCCACACAAGCCACCACATAGTCTGGGTTTTCATGTCCTTCTTTTTCTTGTAGCTGAATCTTTATTTCTTGCGAGATAACACTCTGGAAACGTGCAACCATATCGGGGTAGGGATGTGGCCCAACTACGCTGCCAATAATATAATGGGTGTCAATTGGATTGTTAATCCAATCCCGTATTGCTTCATTTGTTGCGTCTTTTAGCGTTCGGCTTCCGCTTAATGCAGGAACAACTGTTGCTCCTAACATCTTCATTCGGGCAACATTTGGCGCCTGACGTTCGATGTCGATTTCACCCATATACACGATACATTCCAATCCCATTAGAGCACAAACTGTCGCAGTGGCAACTCCGTGTTGTCCTGCGCCAGTTTCAGCGATAATTCTGGTCTTCTTGAGACGTTGCGCCATTAGAATCTGACCTATTGTATTGTTTACCTTGTGCGCTCCTGTATGACAAAGATCTTCTCTTTTAAGGTAAATTTTGGTGTTGTATTTGGCCGAAAGTCGTTTCGCAAAGTAAAGAGGCGTCGGTCTTCCAACGTATTCTTTCAATAAGTATTTAAACTCTTCCTGAAAGCTTTCATCTTTCATAACCTCCAAATAATTTATCCGAAGTTCTTCTAAATTAGGATAAAGCATTTCCGGAATATAGGCACCCCCAAATTCGCCATAATATCCTTTTTCGTTAACGTTATAGTTCATTTTTTCAAAGTTTCAAAGTTTCAAAGTTTCAAAGTTGTTTGATCTTGGATTCGATTTATATTACTTTAATCGCTTACTGATTTTAGCCAATGAATCATTTTATTTAAATCATTAATATTCTTAAATCCAGGTTCTGTTTCGAACTTACTGTTTACATCAATTACATGCACGGGAAGCTTCGTATTCAATATTTTTTTTAGATCTTCAATTTCTTCCAAACCGATGCCACCACTTAAGACGAGAGGTTTTTTTGACGGATATTTATTTAAAACTTCCCAATTAAAAGTATAGCCGTTTCCACCTTTTTCTTTGCCTTTTGTGTCGAAGAGAAATTTATCCACTACATCTTCATACGCCTCTAATATTTTAAAATCGAAGCTGTCTCTGATACCGAAAACTTTCCATACTTCGACGGAGTTTATCCTGAGTGAAGTCGAAGGGCTCAGCAAAGGCACTTCCAGTTCTATGGATTCATTTTGAAAATGATTCCTTAGTCTTTTACAGAATTCGGGAGTTTCTTCGCCGTGCAATTGGACTACATCAAGTTTGTATTTATTTATTTTTTCTGAAATTTCTTCTATTGAACCATTTACAAAGACACCAACTTTTGAAATTCCTGATGATAGTACTGGGATTTTACCGTTGAAAAATCGTGGGCTTTTATCGTAAAATATAAATCCGAGGTAATCCGGCTGAAGTGAAGCAACTTCAGAAGTATTCAGATTCATACCGCAGACTTTTAATTTTATTCCGCTCATTTTAGTTCTTCAATAAATAATTTTGCACTGAGCCCTGGATTTTCAGTTTTCATAAAAGTCTCACCGATTAGGAAACCGTCAAATCCGTACTCTTTAAGCTCCTTAATAGTTTCTGTAGCGCTGATTCCACTTTCAGAAACCTTAACAAATTCCTTAGGGATAAGCCCAGAAAGTGATTTACTAATTTCGATCGAGACCTCAAATGTTTTCAAATTTCTATTGTTCACACCTAGCAGGTCTACTGTTGGCAGCATCGACTTCTCCAGTTCCTCTAGATTGTGAACCTCTAGCAAAACGTCAAGGTTTAAACTCTTTGCCAAGGCTGAGAAATCTTTCAGTTCTTCCGAAGATAATGAGGCAGCTATAAGTAAAATAGCATCCGCCCCGTAGGCTTTTGCTTCAATAATTTGGTAAGGATCTATGATAAATTCTTTCCGAAGCAAGGGAAAAGAAGCCACTGCTCTTGCAAGTAATAAATCGTCTAAGGAGCCGCCAAAGTAGTTGGTGTCTGTTAGGACTGACATTCCGCTAATACCGGCTAGTTGATAGCCCTTTGCAACGTCTTGCACCAAAACTTTGTCATTAATAACCGACTTGCTTGGTGAACGTCTTTTATGTTCGGCAATAATTCCAGTTTCAGAGGATCTCAGTGCTGCCGCCAAAGAAACTGTTTCTCTGTTAAACAATAATGATTTTTCCAAAAGAGAAGTTGGGAAAGCTCCTTTTTTGGCTTTAACTTCCTTATGTTTATTTGCTATAATGTGATCTAAAATCGTCATACTTAGATACGGCTTAATGATTGTAGTTTTTCTAGTTTTTGTAGCGCCTTTCCGGTCATCAATGATTCCTGTGCTTTTGAAAACCCTTCAGCTATACTACATTTGTCTACTGTAGAAATAGCCAGTCCGGCATTTGCGCAAACCACATTATTCTGTGCTTCAGTTCCAGATCCGTTTAAGATATTCGAGAAAATTTCAGCAGAGCTTTTAATAGATTCACCACCATAAATATCAGATTGCTTTATTTTTGGAACTCCAAAGTCTTCAGGCTGCAATATGGTTTCAGAAACATTAGATATTAATTTAACAGCTCCCGTAAGTGATATTTCGTCATAGCCGTCCATCGCGTGTACGATCGTGTAATTTTTCACTCCCTTCTGATAGAGATAGCCATACATTCTTGCTAATTCTAAATCGAAGACACCAACCAATTGGTTCTTGGGGAAAGTGGGATTTACCATTGGTCCGAGCATATTAAAAAAAGTCTTTACACCTAACTCTTTTCTAATCGGCGCAACATTTTTCATGGCAGGGTGGAAGAGTGGCGCATGTAGCACGCAAATACCTGCTTCGTCCAAACAGCGCTTTAAATAATCATGGTCATTGCTAAATTTAATGCCAAGATATTCCATGACATTGCTGCTCCCACTCACCGAGGAAACACCGTAATTCCCATGTTTTGTAACTAACACCCCGGCGCCGGCTGTTACAAACGATGCGAGGGTTGAAATATTAAAAGTATTTTTACCATCTCCACCAGTACCGCAAAGGTCTATGGTGTTATAATCGCTAATGTCTACTGCTAAACAAAGATCTAGTAAGGCATCTCGAAAGCCTTCTAGCTCTTCTAAGGTAACCGATCTCATCATATAGACGGTTAGGAAAGAGGCAATCTGACTCGAATTGTATTTTCCTGCTGAGATCGATACCAAAACACCTCTAGCTTCCTCCTTAGTGAGTGGTTCATGGTTTATAAGTCTGTTCAATATCTGCTTCATTAGTTTTGGATCCAGTTTTTAATAATTTGTTTTCCCTTTGGAGTCAGAACACTTTCGGGGTGAAATTGAACACCTCTAATGTCTAGCGTTCTGTGGCGTAGCGCCATAATTTGACCGTTTTCATCGACGGCAGTAACTTCCAATACATCTGGAAAATCTTTGTTGGATACCACCCAGGAATGGTAGCGTCCGACTTCAATTTCTTTTTCCAAGCCTTTAAAAAGGGGTTCGTCCTCCACTGTAATCTTGGCAATGCTTGCGACACCGTGGAACACTTCACTTAAGTTCTCTATGCTTCCTCCAAACACTTCACCAATGGCTTGTTGACCTAGACATACTCCTAACATACTTTTAGTAGCAGCATATTTTTTAATAACCTCTTTTAATAAACCCGCCTCGTCTGGTATTCCAGGGCCAGGAGAGAGCACTATTTTATCGTATTCCTCAACTTCATCGAGATGAAATTGATCGTTCCGAATAACGGTTACTTCGCAATCTAATTCCTCTAAATAATGAACTAAATTATATACAAAACTGTCGTAGTTATCTATTACTAAAATCTTCATCCTAAATATTTTCAGCGAGTTCTAGTGCCTTTGTAAGCGCACCTAATTTATTATATACTTCTTGCAATTCTTTTTCTGGGTCACTTCCGGAAACTACACCGGCTCCTGCTTGATAGTGCAACGTATGATTTTTGCTTACAAAAGACCGAATGATAATGGCATGATTGAAATTACCGTTAAAATCCATGAAGCCAATGGCGCCTCCGTAAAATTCACGATTCACATTTTCGTATTCTTCAAGCAATTGCATGGCTCTGTACTTTGGTGCACCACTAAGCGTTCCTGCCGGAAACGTATCGGCTACAATTTGCATTGCAGGGGTTTCAGGGTTTTTTATAGCCGTAACTTTACTCACCAAATGTATTACATGGGAGAAGAATTGAACTTCACGATAGGTTTCCACCTCCACATTGGTACCATGCCTGCTTAAATCGTTTCTTGCCAAATCGACCAACATTACATGCTCACTGTTCTCTTTCTTATCGGCTGCAAGTTCCTTGGCGAGCCTTGCGTCATCAAGATCGTTACCCGTGCGCTTAAATGTTCCTGCGATGGGATGAATCTCGGCGCGGTCTCCTTTTACAATCAATTGTGCTTCAGGAGAACTGCCAAATATTTTAAACTTTCCGTAGTCAAAATAGAAAAGGTAGGGAGATGGGTTTATACTTCTTAGTGACCGATAGACATTAAATTCATCACCTGTAAAGTCCTGCAAAAAGCGTTTGCTTGGTACGATCTGAAAAACATCACCACGCTGACAATGTTCCTTGCATTTCTTGACCAAATCTTTAAAAGCTTGGTCATCTATATTTGTTGTTGGAACGCCATTTCTTTGGAAGGGATATTCGGCAAAATTCTTTGACTTTAATAGCCTTTCAATTTGCGGAATATTATTTTCAGAATTAAAACAGTGTGCAAAGATATAGGCTTCATTGTTGAAGTGATTTATCGCAATAATATTCTGATAGACGGCATAATAGACATCCGGGATTTTTAGAATAGATTTGGATTTTGTTATCTCAATATTTTCAAAATAACGAACCGCATCGTATGCGATATAGCCAAAAAGGCCATTATTGATAAACTTAAAATCATTTTCACTAGAAGAAAAAGAACCGGCAAAACTTTCTAAAACCGATGGTACATTCGTTGAGCCGCCGCTTAGATCCCCATTGTAGGCGGGTCTTGATATCTTCGATATTATTTCTTTTCCGTCTGGAAACTGCTGCGTAATTACATCATTTTCAATGTTTATGGAAGCAATTGGGTTGCAGCATATATAACTAAAGCTATTGTCATTGGCGTGATAGTCACTACTTTCCAGTAGTAGGCTATTTGGAAATTTATCACGTATGCGCAGATAAACCGACACGGGAGTCAAGGTGTCTGCCAACAGTTTTTTTGAGTGAGTATGTAATTGATATTTCATCTTAAATTTAATTCCCTTTTTTAGCTGCCGACTTGGGCGAAAATGAAAAAAGGCTTGTCGTGATTGACAAGCCTTTTGTATATTTATACTAATAGTGCTTTAGCTCACGAAGATTGACGTAAGGTTTTCCACCACCAAGTATTTGTATGTATTGTTTTCATATTCTGAGTGTCAAATATAGAAATCAAATTTAAATTTACAATACAAAGACGATTAAAATTTCATAACAACGTCCAAGTCAAAATTGTTTGAGATACTCTTGTCACCTAAATCATCGAAGAAATCTCCAGATCCGTATTTAATTCCATATTTCGTGCGATCAATTACAACTGTTGCTCTAGCTCCTGTTTCACCCATTGCGATTTGAAAATTTACAGTTTCAGTAACACCTTTTATAGTAAAGTCACCCGTTACGCTATAGATATTCCCTTTTTTTATAGCACTTTTAATCTTTAAGATTGCCATTGGGAATTCTGCCACATTAAAGAAATCTTTGCTTTTTAAATGTCCTTCTAGTTTCGCTTGGGAACCTCCATCCATATCCGTATTCTTTATTGAAGTCATATCAACTTCAAACATGCCACCAGTCAAGTTGTCGCCTTCCATTTCGAGGTAACCGCTTTTAAGGTTTATAGTTCCTGTGTGCGAACCTAAAATCTTCTTACCTGTCCAAGTGATCGTACCTTCTTTAATCTCTTTTTTTTCAATTGGATTGATTGTAAAGGCGGTGCCAACGAGTACGATGGTAAGTAGTAATAATGTTTTCATTGTTGTTTTCATAGTTTGTGTATTAGTATTTATTAATTATTCAGTTTTAAAAGTTCTTAGTTTATCGAGGAGTTTATTAAGGTCTTCTAACTCATCATTACTTAAATTACTCAGTATGTTTTTATTGTTATGTTCTATAATAGGATCGAGTTGTTTCAAGATTTTCAAGCCATTATCCGTGATGAAAATTTCTATCTTTCGTCGGTTTAATTTACATACATTTCGCTTCACCCATCCTTTTTTAATAAGTTTATCTACAAGACGCGTTGTGTTACTGTTCTTATCTATCATTCTATCCTGAAGTGTCGATAAGTTTGCCGGATTTCCATTCTGACCTCTCAAAATACGAAGCACATTATATTGAGGTGTTGTTAAATCGTATTGTTTTAGTACGCCAATAATGGCTTCTTCAATAATACGCGAAGTATACATCATATTCACAACCGTTTTAGTCGAAATGGCTAAGTTGTGAATGGATTTTATGGCGTCTTCAATCTGCATACTTGTAAATACAATAGTTGTACATACAAATGTAAAGCAATACTTCTTTCTAAAAAATGTTTTTAACATAATTTTAATTGCTGAAATTTATATCGGTAATCAAAGGCTCAAAAATTTGTTAAATACTTCACTAAGACGTATTAATTGAATATTTTTATTCTATGAAAAATCCACTTTTAATGATTACTTTGGTGATATCGGTAGGCTGTGCCGAAACCAAACCAAAAGAATTTCAGGCTGCGGAGGAAGCAATATTAGTTGAGCGAACTACAGAATTGGCCGATAAGATAAAGCCTAAAATTACTTCCTTAGATTTTTCAGAATTAAATAATTTTCTAACGAAAGAGAACGATACTACCTATGTTGTAAACTTCTGGGCTACTTGGTGCAGGCCTTGTATTAAGGAGTTGCCTGCCTTTGAAAAATTGACTATTGACTATTTAGATAAAAAATTAAAAGTACTTTTAGTGAGTTTGGATTTTCCAGATAAAATAGACTCACAAGTTGTTCCTTTTCTAGAAAAACATAATATTCAGTCTCAGGTACTATTGCTTGATGATGGCGATGCGAATAGTTGGATTCCTAAAGTTTCTGAAAAGTGGAGTGGGGCTATTCCTGCAACTTTAATTTATAATAAAAACACACGATTGTTTTACGAGCGATCTTTCACTTTTGAAGAATTACAAAGTGAAATAAATAAATTTATATAAAAAGAATAAAGATGAAAAGGAAACATATTTTCTTGGAAATTGCAGTAGTTGTTATTACAATACTAGCGGTATACGGATTTAATGCAGATGCAAGCACTTTAGCGGTTGCTGATGGCTATAACATTGGTGATGTGGTGTCAGATATTAATTTGAAGGACGTAAACGGAAAAATGGTTTCCTATGCAGGCTATCCTAAAGCGAAAGGTTTTATCGTAATTTTCACTTGTAATACCTGCCCGTATGCAGTAGCCAGTGAAGATCGTATAATTGCCTTAGATGCCGAGTTTAAAATGCAAGGTTATCCCGTGATTGCTATTAATCCAAACAATCCAAAGGTACAGCCCAACGATACCTTCGAGCTTATGCAAGCCAAGGCTAAGAAGAAAGGATTTACCTTCCCTTACTTGTATGATGAATCATCTATGGTGTACGCCGAATATGGCGCTAAGAAAACACCGCACGTATATCTATTGCAAAGAGAAAAAGGGAAGAGCATAGTGAAGTATATTGGCGCAATTGATGACAATGTGCGCGATGGGAAGGCCGTAAAAGAACGCTTCTTAGCGAATGCTGTAAAAGAATTAATTGCTGGGAAGGAAGTGTCGGTAAAAGAAACCAAAGCGATTGGTTGCTCTGTGAGGGTTTTATAGAGATTTATACATAGATCTACAACTGATATTTCTTTGCAAGGAAATGTTAGTTTTTTTTCGTCTAAAATTTATTGAATCCTTACTTTAGCAAAAAATTGGAACAATGGCAGATTTAACGCAGACAGAATGGAGTAATCAATTGGCAAATGATGCAGACCCAGTAATTATTGATGTTCGCACAGAGGCCGAAGTAGCCGAAGGGCATATCCCTCTGATGAAGCATTTAGATATTTATAATCCGGCAGGGTTTATGGATGCGGCAAAACAAATGGATACGTCTAAGAATTACTACGTATATTGTAGGTCGGGAGCAAGAAGTGCTCAAGCCTGTGCAATATTAAATTCCTTAGGTTTCAAAAACACCTATAACTTGATGGGCGGATTTATGGAATGGCAGGGAGAAAAAATATTATAAAACGATACCCCATGAAAAAAGCGATTCTATTTGCGGTCTTTAGTTTGTTTATAGCTTTTCAAAGCTGCAAGGAAGAAAAATCTAGTATAGCGAAGGTTATTTCGGCTCAGGAAGTCTATGATGCTGTTTATAACAGTGATGGGAACCACCAATTAGTGGATGTGCGAACGGAAGAAGAGTTTGGGGTAAGTCATTTAAAGGATGCACAGAATATATGTGTGACC
>JBLHIC010000045.1:0-19446 GCA_047614245.1 Flavobacteriaceae bacterium | reverse complement strand
TGGTGTATATCGATATTAGATCGTTTCCCGAAGGCCCCAACGACATAATCTGCCGTAAAGCGTTCCTTATTCTGCGTAATTATCTCGAATTGATTATTCGTGTAATTAACCGCTTCCACAGTATCAAAATGTAATGTCACTCTATCCTTTATGGCATTATAGAGCATCTCATCAAAAACGTATCTACTAATTCCGAAACCACCTAGGGGTAGTTTCGTTTTTAATAATTGACCCTTCGCATTACTGATTTCAAAGTTGGTAATATCTTTAGCCCCCACAGAAAATGGATCAATTCCTAGTGAGTTCAAATAAGGCAAAACTTCTTTAGAAACGTATTCGCCACAGACCTTATGATGAGGATATTTTTGTTTTTCGATAAGAAGTACCTTGCAATTATTCTTAGAAAGATGAAGCGCGCAAGTAAGCCCTGCTAACCCTCCCCCTATTATAAGCACGTCGTATGTGTCACTCACAGCTATTTCTCCAAGTACTCGTTAATTTAAAAAAAAAATAAAATCCCGAATTGAAAACATTTCGGGATTTAATAATTAAGCTAGCCTATCTAGTTTCCGCCAGATTGTTTTTTAGCATCTTCCTTCATCTTTTCATTCGGAACAATTGCAATATTAACTCTTCTGTTTTTCTCTCTTCCTTCTGCAGTGGCATTGTCTCCAACAGGAGTTTGTTCTCCATACCAATGTGTCGTAAAGCGAGCAGAACTCAACCCTTTAGTGGTTGTGAAATAGGCAGTCACAGCTTTGGCTCTGCGTTCAGAGAGGAGCAAGTTCGAAGAGTCCGAACCTTGACTGTCTGTGTGTCCAACTACTAGCACATTTGTGTCTGAGAATTCAACTAAAATCCCTGAGAGTTTATCTAGATTTGCATTAGACGCTGCATTAAGATTATATTTTCCGGAATCAAAAAACACCCCGCTATTCTCATCAAATGTGATAATAATACCATCATCAACACGCTCAACAACTGCTCCTGGAATTTCATCTTCTATCTTTTGAGCCTGCTTATCCATTTTGTTTCCAATAAGAACTCCGGCACCTCCTCCTACTACACCACCAATTACAGCACCTAATTCACCATTTCCACCGCCACCTACATTGTTGCCCAGAATTGCACCCAAAATAGCACCTCCTGCAGCACCAATAACCGCGCCTTTTTGTTTGTTATTTGCATTTTTAGTTGCTTCGCAACCCCCAAGACCAATAACAATAGTCAACGCTAGAATTACGATTTTAAATTGTTTTAAAATTGTTGTCATTATAGTTCAGTTTTAGAAAAGTTCATATTTATTTTAAAAGGTTCCCCGTCTAAACTAACGGTTTGTTGCCATTGCATTGTATCTCCATCGAGTCGAGTTAATCGTAATCTAAATCCATTCCCGTCCGTAGATTTATGTTTGGCATCTGTAGGCTTCAACAAGAAATCATATAATCCATCGTCTTTATTCACTTCTTGTATGGTGAAAATAAAATTACGATCTCCAGTCGGGCAATCCCCATTATTCACAGTATAAATTCCAGAATTATTATTAGGTATAAAACGCCAGTTAGTTCCCTCAAAGCACTCTTTGGAAGTGTCATTGAGCATATTTACATTGAATGTGCCAGACTCACTATAGGTGATATTATCGAGCGTCCAATTTCCCTTAAGCACCTTTTTTGATTGTTGCACCGTTTTGGGCCCACAAGCCGCTAGAAGGGCAATAGCAATGATAATTAATGATAGTTTTGTCATATGATTATAAACTTTAAAAAAAATTAAAAGTTAAAAAAAGTTGTTATCCATCTAGGAATAACTCTAGTAAATTAATAAGCCATCAGGTCTTGTAGGGCCTGTTTAAATTTGTTTTTAGGAAGGTATTGCGCTTCAAGCTGTGTTGCAAAGGGAATAGGAGTTTCCATACTCGCAACTCTCTTAATTGGCGCATCCAAATACTCAAAACAATTTTCTGAAATAAGTGCAGAAATATCTGAAGCGATTCCGCCAAACATAGAATCTTCCTGCAAAATAATAACCCTTCCTGTCTTCTTTACTGAAGTATATATGGCCTCAGTATCCAAAGGGGCTAACGTACGTAAGTCGATAAGGTCTGCTGAAATATCTGAAACGTCATTTAATGTATCTAAAGCCCAATGAACTCCTGCCCCATAGGTAACAATGGTTACAGCATCCCCTTCTTTTAATAATGCCGCCTTCCCTAGTGGGATCGTATAATAATCTGTTGGCACTTCCTGGCGAATGGTTCTGTACAATGCCTTATGCTCAAAAAACAAAACCGGATTAGGGTCTTCAATTGAAGTTGCTAACAAACCCTTTGCATCATAAGGAAATGCAGGAAAAACAACTTTTAAGCCAGGCGTATGCGTAAACCAAGCTTCGTTTGTCTGACTGTGATAGGGTCCCGCACTAACACCAGCACCGCAAGGCATCCTTATAACCACGTCTGCCTTCTGATTCCAACGATAATGGGATTTTGCCAAATGATTTATGATCGGGTTAAATCCTGAAGTGACAAAATCTGAAAATTGCATCTCCATTACAGACTTAATACCGCTTATCGAAAGTCCCATAGCCGCAGAAACTATAGCCGATTCACAAATTGGTGTATTTCTAATTCGATCTCTCCCAAACGCCTCCACAAAGCCTTCGGTGATTTTAAAAACACCCCCATATTCAGCGATATCTTGACCCATAATTATGAGATCGTCATGACGCTCCATGGACTGCTTCAAGCCTTGTGAAATTGCATCTATAAGACGTAATTCTTCAGTTACGTCATTAGGCCTAACTTCCTTATATTCGAAATTTTCAAACACATCATTTAACTCAGTAGTTGAATCAGGCTCAATCATAGGCTCCCTATTTACAAGGGCTAGATTTTCATTTATTTCATGGACAATTTCTTTGTTATATTTTACTTCATCTTCTTCAGAAAGAATATTATTTGATCTTAAAAATTCGATGAAATTTTCAAGTGGATCCTTTTCGGCCCATTCATCAAGAAGAACCTTTGGCACATACTTGGTACCGCTAGCTTCCTCATGACCACGCATTCTAAAAGTTTTAAATTCTAAAAGTACTGGGCGCGGTTCTTTACGCATACTTATAACCAACTCCCTTACTTTAGAATATACCTCTAATATATTGTTACCATCTATTATGTGCGACTCCATACCATAGCCAATGGCACGATCTGCTAGATGCTCACAGTTATATTGTTCGGCTGTAGGGGTTGACAGGCCATAGGCATTATTTTCAACGCAAAATAAAACAGGGAGTTTCCATACAGAAGCTACATTAAGTGCTTCGTGTATATCACCCTCGCTGGTTCCACCTTCACCAGTAAAGACAGCACATACCTTATTATTATTCTTTAACTTATTTGCTAAGGCAATCCCATCGGCTACTCCAAATTGAGGTCCCAAGTGAGAGATCATACCTACTATATTAAATTCTTGCGTTCCAAAGTGAAAGCTACGGTCTCTACCTTTCGTAAAGCCATTTGCTTTTCCCTGCCATTGTGAAAAAAGGCGATTTAACGGAACTTCACGAGTAGTAAATACGCCTAGGTTTCGATGCATTGGTAAAATATACTCGTCTTTGTCAAGAACTGCAGTAATGCCAACTGAAATAGCCTCTTGACCTATTCCACTAAACCATTTTGATATTTTACCTTGTCGTAAAAGTATCAGCATTTTCTCCTCGATCAAGCGCGGCTTAAGCATTGATTTGTATAAATAAATCAGGGTGTTATCGTCAATGCCCTCTCTGTTATAATTGAATGCGAGTTTTACTGCCTCTTGGGATTTCATCGTTGTTATTTAATAAAATCAAAAGTAGAAAAAAAGCCTTGTAATTTTAGTTTTTCACTTCATTTTTTATGGAAGGATTTACGAAGCTATATTTGTATCTTTACAATGTTAAAAACAACTGTTATGGACAATATTCCAAGTGTTAACTTAGCAGATTTTCTTTCAGAAGACCCAGCTAGAAAACAAAAATTTGTTGGTGAAATTGGTAGGGCGTATGAAGAAATTGGTTTTGTATCCTTAAAAAATCACTTCTTAAGTGACGATTTAGTACGTAATCTATACGGGGAAGTAAAATCTTTTTTTGCGCTAACTGTAGAAACCAAAAAAAAATATGAGATTGAAGGCTTAGGAGGACAGCGCGGTTATGTGTCCTTCGGTAAAGAGCATGCTAAAGGTAAGAAGGAAGGTGATTTGAAAGAGTTTTGGCATTTCGGACAAGTTCCAGAAGAAGATGCAAGTCTCAGTGAAGATTATCCTGAAAACGTGATGGTAGCTGAGCTTCCTAATTTCAACGCAACTGGAATGGAGGCCTACCGAATGCTTGAAAAAACTGGAATTCATGTTTTAAGAGCCTTAGCGCTATATATAGGTCTAGATGAGTTCTATTTTGATCATTGGGCTACGAATGGAAATAGCATTTTACGCCCTATACACTACCCTCCTATTACAGAAGAACCAAAAGGCGCCGTTCGTGCTGGAGCTCATGGAGATATAAATCTAATAACCCTATTGATGGGTGCCTCTACAGGTGGTTTACAGGTTCTACGAAAAGATGGTGAGTGGATTGATGCTATTCCTGAGGAAGATGAACTAGTAATAAACGTAGGTGATATGCTTGAAAGGCATACCAATAATAAACTGCGATCGACGATTCACAGAGTTGTAAATCCGCCACGTGATCAATGGGAAAACCCCCGTTATTCAATTCCGTTTTTTATGCACCCTAGAGGTGATATGAAACTAAATTGCCTTGACGCCTGTATTGATGTAGACCATCCGAAAGCTTTTAAAGATGTTACTGCCGGCGATTTTTTACATCAGCGTTTAGTTGAAATTGGACTGATTAAAGAATAATAAATTCAATGGATTTAGAAGATCAATTAAAGAAGTTATTTCCAGAACACGAGGTTTCAGAAGAAAAAGTTGAAGCTAAAGAAAAAATACTCTGGCTTCAAGATGAACCAATGATTTGTAAATACGAGAAACGCAAAGGAAAACCTACTACCATAATTGAAGGTTATACTGGTGCAGCCTCAGATTATAAGCAGCTTGCTAAAGAGATTAAACAATTGCTAAGTGTTGGCGGAAGTTTTAAAAATGATCAGATTATCATACAAGGTGATTATCGAGACAGAATAATGAAATTTCTGCAAGACAAAGGATTTAAGACCAAGCGTGTTGGAGGTTAATGTTACTGAACAATTTGAAGACTATACTTTGAGTAAATCACCAATTAAACATAGTGAACTTATTTTAAATAACGATGGAAGTGTTTACCATCTAAATTTAAAACCGGAAAATATTTCCGATACTATCATATTTGTGGGGGATCTAGACAGAGTTGAAAAAATAACGAAACACTTTGACAATATTGAGTTTGAAACTCAAAAGAGAGAGTTCAAGACACAAACTGGAACTTATAAAGGCAAGCGGATTACAGTACTTTCAACGGGCATAGGTCCAGATAATATTGACATTGTATTAAATGAACTAGACGCGCTTGTCAATATAGACTTAACCACGAGAAAGCAAAGGAAGAACCTCACCAGCCTAGACATAATTAGAGTTGGTACTTCTGGCGCACTTCAACAAGATGTACCGATTGATTCATTTCTTTTAAGTACCCACGGCTTGGATCTAAACGGCATGCTTCATTTTTATCAAATTGATTCAATAAATAGCATAGAGATCGAAGATGCTTTTATTAATCACACTGTTTGGAATCAAGATAAGGCTAGACCAATAGTAATTAAGGGCAGTTCTGACCTAGAAAAACGGTTTGATAGCGTTGCTATTCATAAAGGGTTAACTGCTACGGCGATTGGTTTTTATGGACCCCAAGGCCGTGTGCTTCGTTTGCCGCTCGAGGATGACACCTTAAATAATAAAATGGATGCTTTTAATTTCAAAGGAATGCGAATCACCAACATTGAAATGGAGACATCTGCTATTTACGGCTTATCGGCGTTACTTGGGCACAATGCCATTTCATTAAATGCCATAATTGCAAATCGGACGGATGGAACATTCAGCAAGAATCCTGAAAAGGTAATTGAAGATTTGATCCTTTACGTTTTAGAAAAAATAATACATTAGACCTCAATACCAATGAAAAAATTTCAAATCGGGGGTGTTCCAGAACACTTCAACCTTCCCTGGTATCTCACGCTAAGTGCTAAGGAATATACTCTAGAAGGAATTAATCTTCGTTGGAAGGATTATCCAGGTGGCACTGGAGCTATGTGTAAAGCCTTGCGTGAAAAGGAAATTGACATGGCTGTAATTCTTACTGAAGGAATCGTTCGTGACATAATAAAAGGAAATAACTGTAAGGTTGTTCAAGTATTCGTAAAGTCACCTTTAATCTGGGGGATTCATGTTGCCGAATCGTCTGAATATGAAAATATCGATGACCTCAAGGGAACAAAGGCGGCGATAAGCAGATTCGGTTCAGGTTCACATCTAATGGCCTATGTTAATGCAGAAAATCAAAATTGGGATACGAACAATGATTTAGAATTTCAAGTTATCGATAATTTCGAAGGTGCTTTGGAAAGCCTTCCCAAGGGGGAAGGTGATTATTTCATGTGGGAGAAATTTATGACTAAACCCTACGTTGATAATGGAACTTTTAGGAAAGTTGGCGAATGCCCTACTCCTTGGCCTTGTTTTGTGATTGCCGTAAGAAACGAGGTTTTAGAAAAAGACTCTGAAGCGATTCAGAAAATACTTGACATCATCAATAACACAAGTATCGATTTTAAGGAAATCCCTTTTATTGACGAAATGATAAATAGTCGCTATGGTATAAAACTGAATGACGTGCAAGAATGGTTATCAATCACCGAGTGGAGTCAGCGGCAATTAAGTAAAAATGAAGTTGAAAATATTCAGAATCAGTTGCTAAAATTGAATTTAATTAAAGATAAATTACACATAGACAGCTTGTTACATTCTTTTTAGAAAACCTTTGTAAATTTACGCAACCCTATCTATAAATAGGCATCTTACTACTATAATACAGTAAGTGATATGATGATATTTTTAATCGTACTAGGAGCCTTACTCATTACCAACTATCTACTACTAGAGTTTAGTTGTAATGACGCTACAGAGCCCGAAACACCAGAAGACGAATAGTAAAAAAACTCCCCCTATTTTATATTCTACTTAAAACCAATAGATTGGTTCTTTATTTTTTGTCGTCAAATAACTATTTGCACGACTAAAATGGCTATTGCCAAACCAATATCCTCTATTGGCACTTAATGGTGAAGGATGACCACTTTCAAGAACAAAGTGTTTACTCCTGTCAATTTTTAATCCTTTCTTTTTAGCATATCCACCCCATAACATAAACACTACACCGTCTTTTCTTTCTGAAAGATTTGAAATGACCACATCTGTAAACGTCTCCCAGCCTTTTTTTTGATGACTCCCAGCTTCATTGCCGCGCACTGTTAAGGTGGCGTTTAGAAGCAGTACCCCTTGCTTTGCCCAGCGCTCTAAATTCCCGCTTTCGGACACATCTATGTTTAGATCAGTTTTTATCTCACGAAATATATTAACCTGTGAAGGTGGTTTTTTAATTCCATCCGCCACCGAAAAACAAAGCCCATTAGCTTGACCATACCCGTGATATGGATCTTGTCCTAAAACCACAACCTTAACAGCATCAAATGGGGTTTTATTAAAAGCAGAAAAAATAAGCTCTTTGGGAGGATAGCATTGACTATTTTTATATTCAGAATTTACAAATTTGGTTAGTTCAATGAAATAATCCTCCTCAAACTCTTTTGCCAAAACAGACTGCCAATCGTGCGCTATATTTACATGCATTATTAGTACTTTTGTGTAAAATTACAAGATTAATTGGGAACAATTCGAATTGACAACAAATCCTTAGAAGACCTTGAGTTAGATTTGGTATTGCAACAGGTTTCAGACCTTTGTATCACAAAACCTGGAAAAGAAAAAGTCCTTGCTATCACTCCGTTTTCTTCTTCGGAAGAGATTATCCCTGAGTTGCATCGATTAAAAGAATTTAAGGCCTCACTGGATGGGGACAACGCCATTCCTAACCACGGATTTGACCCCGTATTTAAAGAGTTGCATTTACTTGATATTGAGAACAGTTCATTAGAAGCATCAAGTTTCAGACGGATCCTAACGGTCGTAGAAACAACAAGGGTATTACTCAAATTTTTTAAGAAATTTGAAGAGTTTTATATCAGTCTCAATGAATTTTCAGAAGGCGTAAACTATACACCTACCATTTCCGAAGCCATTCATAAAATATTTGATAAATATGGTGATGTAAAAAATGAGGCCTCAACCGAGCTCAATGCAATTAGAAGACGTCTACAGTCGGTTAAAAGTCAGATTAACTCATCTTTCTCTCGAGCTTTAACCCGTTATTCTCAAGCAGACTACTTAGATGATATTCGAGAGACGATCGTCGACAACCGAAGAGTTTTAGCGGTAAAAGCAATGTATCGAAAAAAGATAAATGGTGCAGTCTTAGGGAATTCGAAAACCGGAAGCCTAGTTTATATTGAACCTCAGGAAACTTTGGAGTATACAAACGAGCTGAGTAATTTACAATACGAAGAACAAGAAGAAGTAAAACGAATATTAAAGGAGTTAACAGAGTACATTCGGCCGGTTAAAGAATCAATTGCAGATTGCCAAGACTATTTGATCACTATTGATGTTTTATATGCGAAGGCTAAATATGCTGTAAAAATAGATGGGATTTTACCATTGCTCACAAAAGACAGATGTCTAAATCTAATTAATGCATATCACCCACTCCTATTAATAGCAAATAAAAAAAGGAAGGAAGTAACGTTGCCACAGTCCATCTCCTTAAAGCCTACTGGACGAATTATTGTTATTTCAGGACCCAATGCTGGAGGGAAAAGTATAACGCTAAAAACTGTTGGGCTACTGCAGCTTATGATACAGAGCGGTATGCTTATTCCAGTAGACCCAGGAAGTGAGATTTGTTTCTTCGACCGAATATTGACAGACATAGGGGACAATCAATCTATCGAAAACCAATTAAGCACCTATAGCTACAGGTTGAAAATGATGAATCATTTTTTAAAGAAATGCAATAAAAAAACGCTGTTTTTAATTGATGAATTTGGTACGGGTAGTGATCCTGAATTAGGAGGTGCGCTTGCGGAAACCTTCCTTGAGGTTTTTTATGAACGAGAAGCCTTCGGAATAATTACTACGCATTATTCAAATTTAAAACTCTTAGCCAATGAGTTGCCAGAAGCAGTTAATGCAAATATGCAGTTTGACAGCAGCTCATTGAAACCCTTGTACAAATTGCACTTAGGGGAAGCAGGTAGCTCCTTCACTTTTGAAGTGGCTCAAAAAAACGGCATCCCATATAGCCTCATTAACCGATCAAAAAAGAAAATTGAACGAGGTAAAATCCGATTTGATCAAACAATTGCAAATCTTCAGAAGGAGCGATCAAAACTTCGAAAAACGTCTGAGTCTTTAGAATCTTCAGAAAAAAAGGTGAAAGAAGAAAGCAAGCAACTGGAGCTTGTAAACACAAAGGTAAAAGAGAAATTGGAGAGTTTTCAGGAGCTTTATGACTCCAATCAGAAACTAATCAGCATTGGTAAGAAATTTGATACGCTTTCTGAAAAATACATGAACAACAAGCAGAAAAAGAAGCTGTTGGATGAATTGATGAAAATGGTGATGGTTGAAAATAGCAAGCGAAAAAATGTTGCTCCTAGGAAAAAGAAAGTTGAGAAGGCGAAAGTTGAAAAGGTGTTGAAGGAAGTAGAGAAAAATGTTGAAGTCATCCGTGAACGTAAAAAGAAAGCAAAAGCCGAGGCACGAAAAGCACCCCCACCAAAGCCGAAAGTAACTTTGAAGATAGGAGATCGAGTACGTATGATCGACGGAAAAGCGATTGGAACGATTGATGCTTTAGAAAAGAATAAAGCTTTTGTTAATTATGGAATGTTTACGACTAATGTAAGCGTGACTGAACTCGAGAAGGTATAAAACAGCAAGTTAACTTAGAGAAAGAGTGACTTTAGTAATACAAAACGTATTTTTCAATATTGGATATGACAAATAAACATAAAATAATTCTTTTTGATGGCGTATGTAATCTTTGCAACGATTCTGTAAAGGTGGTCATTAAACATGATAAAAAAGATATTTTCCGGTTCTCGGCTATACAAAGTGCTGTTGGCGTGCAAATGGCCTCTGAATATGGTATTGACATTTCTAAGACAGATTCCATTTTATTGATTGACAAAGATAAAATTTATGCAAAATCAACCGCGGCCTTAAAAATAGCTAGGCACCTGTCAAGTGGTTACCCCCTGCTCTATGGATTTATGATTGTACCCAACTTTATTCGTAATTGGGTCTATGATATCATTGCAAAGAATCGCTATAAATGGTTTGGAAGAAAGGATTCATGTATGATTCCAACTCCTGAATTGAAAAATAAATTTTTGTAGAGATTACTTCAAGTTTTGAAGAATAAAATCAAGCTTGGTATTACTATTCTCATTTTTAGCAAAGGCTTCATTTTTATAGGTAATATCTTCTGAAAGCCCTTCGTTTTTCCATTTACTAACTAGGTCCACCTTCTCCAAAGTAACTTTTCCTGCTAGCATTAGGTCTAAATCTCCTCCAGATTTATGATAATCATATATTTTTTTCAGCCCTGTTAAGTATTTATAATCCTTCGTGAAACCACCGCCTCTATGCGCTCGAAGAGAAATATTGTATGCCTCATCTCTATTGAGTTTGTATTGATTATGCAGCAAATCGAAGGTGTCACAAAAATTAAATCCCTTATGCAGACTATCGGAAGCAAGAACACGATAGGACAGCTCTTTAAGACGATAAAGCGTAAGACAATCACTCATATATTCACTGTAAACTGCCAACCCCTCTTGCGTCTCCACATTATTGGGGAAACCGTTGTAAAAGATTTTCAAGGATTGATTCATACCGTTAAACGTAGTGACCAGATGCACTCCAATTTCATGATTTGCAAGTACTTTTAATTGGTTGGCACTAAATCTATGATTTTTTTTTAAAATGAGCCGCTGGGTATTATTTTGCACCATCGCAGCTGCAGTAATTTTTGTAGAAAGCTTAATATTGAGATTAAAATTGTATTTCTTCGCAAACTCATTAAAATATTTAACAGCTTCATCTGCATTAAATACCGGAACCAATTCATCACTGTATTCTTCGTCCTTAAAATGAAGGATAAACTGTGCATTTTCAACATCCTTCTGGGTTGGTGTGCCAAATGACTTCAAAGAATTATAATAAAACTTCTTCCCTTTCCCAATAGATTCAATACACTGAATTAAGCCGGAATAATCGTAAATCACATCCTCATAAAAATTACGAGCTTCTTCATCACGAATACTGCCAATGTCTTGTGAAAATAGTTGCTGCTGAAGCTTATGGGCATCGAAATCTATTTTTCGATACTTGAAATTCGGACTTAGATTATATTTTGACGCAAAGAAATTGCGTTTTTCTTGCTCTATATTTATGGGGTTGATGTAATTAAGTAACTCAATCCTTTGAACCAAATCATTTAACTTCTTATCAATTCTAAAAAGATTTGGATTGGACTGAGTAATTGCCTCTGTTTCGATCATATTTTGGGTTTATGAATCTGATAAAATGAGGTCGCGTGTTTTAATACCTTTTCCCGAAGTTGCTCTTCTATTGCTGAAACTACTTCAGGAAAAATAACATTATTGCGCTCATCACAATATATTTTCTTAAATTCTGTCGCCAAAACTAAGGTATTTTCAAAGTTCTCAGTAATATATTTCAGGAAATAACCGTTTCCAACAAAAGTGTTATTGATTTTGGATGTTGCTATTATTTTATATGGCAGTTTTAATTCTGAAAGCGATTGCCGCCAGGTTTCAACTTCATCCCCAAATCGATCATTGTCCACATTTGAAGTCCCTAAGTTTATCACTGGAACTTCTCGATCCCAGCGTCGCCAATTATATGAATGCATATCATAAACCACAACTATTCCAAAGAGCTCTTCCAGTTTTGTAACTAGCGCATGAACAACAGTATAAAATACCGCATGCTTTTGACTACTTCTCTTACGAACTTCAGTGTTCAAGGGCTCACTCCATAATTTTTTACCCCAAGCGTCTTCGTAAATAGCATTCTCTGGATCTCGGTTTAGATCATATTCAAAACGACTATCACAACCAGCAATCACTATTGGATGTGTATTAACAAACTCCTTGGTACATGGGTCTTCTTCAAACCAACGATCATACTCAGTGTGTAAGCAATTATCCCATAGCTCTTTACGGAATTGATGCCCATCGTGAACCGCTCCGCAGATGTAGTGTGCGTAGCTACTAATTTTAATGGTAAACGAATAATCTGAAGCTACTGCCTCGAAGCACTCTTCTGCCTCTATTTTACTTATTATTTCTAAAACAGTTAATCTTTCCATTAAGCCTCATCTACATGTTTGCGTAGTTGTTGTCTTCTCTCAAAAGCCCTAACTCTTTCAATAACTTTATCCTCTACAAAATCTACCACTTTTTCCTGAAGTCTTATTTTGTACGCCCTATTGATATAAGTAATACCCCCAGGGGACATAACATTTACTTCCACTAGCATTCCATTAATCACATCAATACCCACAAAATAAAGGCCATCTTTTATTAGCTTCGGACCAATTCGTCTGCACAATTCCTTTTCGTGCTTAGAAAGGGAATGTTTTTTTACTGTTCCGCCAGCACTAACATTAGAGCGATGATCTTCCTCTCCTGGAACACGTTTCATAGCACCAATAGGCCTACCATTCAGCATTAATATTCGCACATCTCCTTGCTCTGCACCCTCAATATATTCCTGTAAAATCACATAATTAGAGGTACCATCGTGGTTATCAATATAGAAATCAAGTAGAGAGTTGATGCTGAGCATAGCCCGTTTTTCAATCAAGATCACACCAGACCCTCCAAAACCGTTTAAAGGTTTCAAAATCATTTTATCCGGACCTTCTCTAATGGTTTTCTTTAAATATTCTTTGTTTTTGGTAACGTGGGTTCTAGGAAGTATTTCATTATTGGCATCTTCAAAAACCGCAGTATATAATTTATTGTTTGCACGACGTATGCCATCCAAGTCATTCATTATAAAAACATCATCTTTAACCGAATCTAGAAAATTGAGCATTATCATATCCAACGGCGGATTGCTACGCAAGATAATAACATCAAATCCCGCTAATGGGAGCATTTCATCATAGAATTCGGCCTTGCCGTGAAATGATTTCAACGAGTTGGATATTTTCTCTTTTCTCTTTATTACTTTGGAAAAGGCAAAAGCCACACTATCTCGAATGGTAAGATTAGCAGGAGTTGTAATCGCCAGACCATGGCCTCTTTTTACAAACTCATGGATCATTGCCAAAGTCGAGTCATTATCAGGATCGATTTCTTCCCAAGGATACATTATAAAACAAACATTCATACTCCTTAAATTTTAGTAAACGATAGTAAATAAATTTAGACGTGTTAATTTTTAATCTTAAAAATAAGTTTAATTATGATATCTATCATATTTTTGAGAAACAAATTTAAAAAACAAAAAATGGATATTGACAATATTAAAGATACAGTTATTGGATTAGCAACTGAGTATGGAATAAAAGTCCTTGGTGCGATTGTCATATGGATTATAGGTTCATGGGTAATTAAGAAAATGATAAAGGGTGTCAATATCGTTATGGATAAAAGTGGTTTTGATGATAGCTTGAAGAAGTTTTTACTTAATTTATTTGGATGGATCTTAAAAATTCTATTGGTACTAGCCATATTGGCTAATTTAGGAATAGAAACTACTTCCTTTGCTGCCATAATAGCGGCTACTGGTCTGGCCATAGGGCTAGCTCTAACAGGTTCACTTGGAAATTTCGCTGGGGGAGTGATGCTCATGATATTCAAACCCATTAAAATAGGTGATTTGATCGAGGCTCAAGGAGAAATTGGGGTGGTCAAGGAAATTGAAATTTTCACAACGAAGTTAGTGGGGCTATCAAACAAGTTAATTATTATTCCAAATGGTGCCTTGTCTAATGGTAACATTATTAATTATTCAGAGCAAGGCACACTTCAAATTAGACATGTAATTGGCGTATCGTATGACGCAGATATTAAACAAACCAAGGATGTTCTTATGAAAGTACTAACCTCTCAAGATTTAGTTTTATCGGATCCAGCTCCAACAATTAATGTGGCGGCACTGGGAGATAGCTCAGTAGATTTTGCGGTTAGACCTTGGGTTAAGACTGAAGATTACTGGACAGTCTATTTCGATACCCTAGAGCAAGTAAAAATTGCACTGGATGAAGCAGGAATCGAAATTCCTTATCCACATCAAGTTGAAATTCAGAAAAAAGGATAATTACTTAATAAGATGATTTATAGCCGTTCCAAACTTTTACTTGGAACGGCATTTTTATTCTGAAGGTCTTACTCTCCATAGACACGAAAATTATCAAATCCAGCAAAATCGTTTTCCCCATTCTGACTAACTCCAAGGTTAAACCGAAAATTTGTAACCGAATTCGGAATATTAATAGTTATTGTACCTTCTACAGTCAAACCTCCAGAACCATTTACAAAGGTTACGATACCCTGACTCACTTCATCGTGAAAGACTTCATATTGAACATCATCACCATTATCAAATTCAAATACATCGAAATCGAATGCTACCCGAGCATTTACAATGCTAGAAATATCGACATTTACAAAGGCTATTTCATGAATGAAATTTGTTCCAGTTATTGGATTATCTAAGTCTCTACAGCCCAAAAAGTATCCCGATACGATATCAATTTCCGAAGTATTTGGCCCTAAGGTTGTCACAATATCCCAAATATCGTTATTCGTATTGTATACGGCTTGATTCAAAGAATAACTCCAATTAATATTTGTATCGAAGTCCTGAACTGCTAAAGTAATAGCCTGGGTTGCCAGCGTATAAATAGTTTCCCAATGGATGCCATTCCAAATTTGAAAAGTAGCTGAATCTTGCACAAATACCAGCAACCCAGTATCCGCAGAATTAATAGGGATTGCATCTCTTTGAAATTGAGAAGGAACTCGAGGGGGCATCAAACCACCATAACGTATCCCATTACTAGAACTACTTATATCCAGAACTGCAGCGGAACTTGGATTAGTGGTGCCGATTCCGACTTGTGAATACATTAAAAAACTGAATAAATACAAAAAGAATGTACATAAGAAAACCTTCATAGCTTCGAAAATTAAATCTTGGCTAAATCATATTTATAAAGAAAATATTCTTAACAATTGACCCAGCCTAGAAGCAGGGAGAAGATGAAGAACACTAAAGTACTAAAAATATCTTATATCAGTAAGTTTATCTCATTAAAATCAATCTTTCGGATGATAATCATCATCCCAGTCAGTCACTTTTGGGTCTCCTAGTTTTCCTTGAGACTTAGCGACAATCATTGAAACTGTTGCATCTCCTGTCACATTTGCCACTGTTCTACACATATCAAGCGGTCGGTCAACTGCAAAAATAAGTGCAAGTCCCGCTTCCGGAATTCCAGCATATCCAAGTACACCTACAAGCATTACCATTCCAGCTCCTGGAACAGCTGCTGAACCTATTGACGCTAAAGTAGCGGTTGCTATGATTCCTAGTTGAGTTCCGAATGAAAGTTCCATTCCAAAGGCTTGTGCTATAAAAACGGCAGCTACGGCCTGATACAAACTTGTACCATCCATATTAATTGTTGCACCAATAGGAAGCACAAAACTTGAAACCTCCTCCTCTACTCCTAAATGCTCTGTAACTCGCTCCATTGTAACTGGCAGGGTTGCTGCACTTGAGCTTGTTGAAAAGGCTAATAATTGAGCTGGTCCAATACCTTTTAGGAAAAACGCCGGGGATTTTTTAGTGTAAACTTTAACGATTAAAAGATATATACCGATCATAATCAATAAACCTAATACCACACAGAAAGCATACCATCCAAGCGCAGCAAACAGATCGGCACTGGGTGCTTCTACTACCAATGCTGCCAATAGAGCAAATACGCCATAAGGCGCGGCGAGCATTATGAGATCTACCATTTTTAGTATGACCTCATTAAAGCCATCAACGAAATCTTTTACCGTTTTACTTTTCTCTTCAGGTATTAAAATCAGTCCTATTCCGAAGAAAACCGCAAAGAAAATTACTTGCAGCATATTTCGATTACTCGATGCCGCCTCAAATATATTTGAAGGCA
This sequence comes from Flavobacteriaceae bacterium, assembly GCA_047614245.1. GTDB lineage: Bacteria > Bacteroidota > Bacteroidia > Flavobacteriales > Flavobacteriaceae > Ulvibacter. The sequence continues at coordinate 3,066 of JBLHIC010000045.1, read as the reverse complement.
CTAAATCGATAAGAGCCTGTAAAGGACCAGCATTTTTTTGTTCCTCTGCAGCTAATCTCTTCGATTCTGCCTCGCCTCCATAAGCCTCAACCAATTCATTACGAGTATCCTCATTTATGCTACCTCCGGGGTTAATAACACTTACAACCGTTAATCCAATGGACACAGCAATTATAGTCGTTAAAACGTATAAGGAGATTGTGCGAAGCCCCATACTTGAAAGTTTGGAGATATCTTTTAAATCCGAAATACCTTTTATTAGGGCCGCTAAAATCAACGGAATAGCAATCAACTTCAAGGCACTAATAAAAATGGTCCCAAAAGGTTTTATCCAGTCACCAATTATTTCCGCTCCCCAGCTAAATTTTGTCATAACTAGAGCAAAAACTACCCCCAATACCATTCCTAATAAAATTTGCCAATGTAGTGCTAGTTTCTTCATAATTATTGCCCAAGTAGTTGGGTCGCTTTTTTATTAAAAATTCGTAGTCTCTAAATTTATATTTTGGACAATCTATTCAGTAGCCAAAAATCTACCATCACTAGTGCTGCCATAGCTTCAACAATAGGAACTGCTCGTGGAACTACGCAAGGGTCATGCCTGCCTTTACCCTGCATTTCTACACTTTCTCCTTGCTTGTTTATAGTCTCCTGAAGTTTCATAATGGTCGCCACTGGTTTAAATGCTACATTGAAGTATATATCTTCACCGTTGCTAATTCCACCTTGTACACCTCCACTATGATTTGTTTTCGTACTTCCATCTTCATTAAAACTATCATTGTGTTCACTACCCTTCATTTCTGTTCCCGCAAATCCGCTCCCATATTCAAATCCTTTTACTGCATTAATGGACAGCATTGCTTTACCCAATTGCGCGTGAAGCTTATCGAACACAGGCTCTCCTAAACCAACTGGCACATTTTGAATAACACAACTAATCAATCCTCCAACGGTATCACCGTCCTTTTTAATCTGCTTAATATAGGTCTCCATTTCTACCGCCATCTTCTTATCTGGACATCGCACCGGATTTTTTTCTATTTCTGAAAAGTCTAAATCTGAATAATTTTTCTTAAGTTTTAATGCTCCAACCCCTGCCACATATGCTGTTATTTTTACATCCTTTAACAACTGCTTAGCAATTGCTCCTGCCGCAACTCTACTGGCGGTTTCTCTAGCTGAAGAACGTCCTCCTCCACGATAATCACGAATCCCATATTTTTCATCATAGGTGTAATCTGCATGGGATGGCCGGTAGCTGTCTTTAATATGTGAATAGTCTTTCGACTTCTGATTTGTGTTTTCAATCACAAAACCAATGGGAGTTCCGGTTGTAACACCTTCAAAAATACCTGAAAGAAATTTTACAGTGTCCGGCTCTTTTCTTTGCGTTACAATAGAAGATTGGCCTGGTTTTCTTCGATTCATTTCAACTTCAATTGCGTCAAGGTCTAATTTCAGTCCCGCTGGGCAACCATCAATAATACCTCCAATTGCCTCTCCATGTGACTCCCCAAAAGTTGTAAGTTTAAAAATATCTCCAAAGGAATTCCCTGCCATAATGTGCTTTTTAACAAATGTAAATCTTACTGCCTAATATTAAAAATTAATCTTAGGATCCTTTTTAATGCAACGCATTCTTCAAAATTGATACTGGATGTAATGCCGTTCGACTGGTTCCATCTTTTATTTGATGTCTACAACTTGTGCCATTAGCTGCTATAATGACATCTTCAGAAGTCTTTCTTATTGAAGGAAAAAGTTTTAATTCCCCAATTTGCATACTTACTTTATAGTGTTCTTTTTCATACCCAAAACTTCCTGCCATTCCGCAGCATCCAGAACTAATAATCACAGGCTTGTAATTTACAGGCAGATTTAAAATGTCAAAAGTAACTTTTTGATTGCTCAAAGCCTTTTGATGGCAATGGTTGTGGATCTTTATTGATTTTTCTTCGGAAGTGAATGAAGCCGACTTTATGTTTCCAGCTTGTATTTCTGAAGCTATAAACTCTTCTATTAAGAAAGTATTTTTTGCTATTGCTTCCGCAGCATCCTTATCAGTTGCCATACGTAAATATTCATCTCTAAAACCGAGTATGGCAGAAGGTTCGATCCCAACTAAAGGGGTATCCTGTCCTACTATATCTTTTAAGATTGAAATATTTGTATTCGCCTGCTCCTTAGCTTCCTCTAGAAAACCTTTAGAAATCAAAGCTCTTCCGCTATCTAATGAATCAATTACGGTAATATCATATCCTAAAGCTACCAATAAATCGTAGGCATCTTCGGCAATAGCTGCATCTAAATAATTAGAGAATTCATCTACAAACAGTATGATATTTTTTAAATTATTATTAATACTAACTACTTGATTTAATTTATCTTGAACTAACTTACTGAAACTATTAGTTGATATCTGTGGAATTGACCTTTCAACTGCAATTCCATTTATATTTTTAATGATTTTTGAAGTAAAATAATTATTGAAAAGTACATTCGATAACCGAGGAAACTTTGAAGCCATTTTGGTGAGCTTACTGCTTTTCGCGAAGAGTTTATTTACTCTTGAAGCACCATTCACTTTGTTGTATTGGTACAAAAATTCAGCCTTAGCTGATGCAATATCTACATTGCTAGGGCATTCAGATGCGCAAGCTTTACAACTTAAGCACAGATCAAAAACTTCTTTAAGCTCTTCAGAATTAAACTTATTTACAGCATCGTTATTTGTAAGTACCTCCCTAAGAGCATTGGCACGTGCTCGCGTAGTATCTTTTTCATTTCTCGTCGCGTGATAACTTGGGCACATGGCCCCGCTAGCACTAGCAGACTTGCGGCAGTCACCACTCCCATTACATTTTTCAGCTAATCGAAGGATTCCTTTTGAATCGCTAAAATCGAGTAGTGTTTCAATTTGAGGCTCAGTTCTGTCTATTTTATAACGCAGGGATTCATCCATTTTATAAGAATCGACAATCTTTCCTGGGTTAAAGATGTTCAGAGGATCAAATACAAATTTAATTCGTTTTAGTAGGTCATAGTTTTTTTTACCGATTAGTA
>JBLHIC010000044.1:0-19697 GCA_047614245.1 Flavobacteriaceae bacterium | reverse complement strand
AAAGGAGCGTATGCTTTCTTTTAAATCTGGATTTTGCTCTGCCGAACATTGTAATCCTCTTACTGGATATAAACTATTGTTGTTATAATAGCCCAATGCAATATCATTGGTGCCATTATTATCAAAATCTTTGGCGATTATTTTAAAAGGCTGTCCAAGGTTAGCCTTATGTTTTGAATTAAGCCCAAGATTACCCACAATAAAATCTTTAGTACCATTATTGTCAGTGTCTATCACTTGTATGCTATTCCACCAGCCTACTTTGTTACTTATGCCATAATTTGCTGTTGTATTCGTGAACTTAGCGCCTGTACTTTCAAAAATAGTGACAGGCATCCAATGTCCTACAACTATAATATCATTTTTGCCATCATTATTAGTATCTTCAATAGCAGCATCTTTAACCATTCCAATAGTTTCTAACCCTGGCGCCATTGTTGTTATTTGGTTAGTGAAAACGCCGTTTTCATTAATAAGTAATAAGCTTTTTCCTGCTTTTGGATATTGCTGTGGTGTTTGATAGCCTCCAATAAATAAGTCTATATCACCATCATTATCTATATCTTTTGCAATTACGCACGAGCCACTGGCTTTATCTTGAGGGATTATATTTGAAGTTTTACTAAAATTTCCTAAGCCATCATTTTGATAGAGTCTGTCTTGCATTTGTGATGATACTAGATTGTGCTCATTACTTCCGCTCACGACATATAAATCTTGATCACCGTCTCCATCATAATCAAAGAAAGCTACACCTATGTCTTCCGCATCTTTATCTGCAATAAATGCTTTTGGATTTCCTTTTTTAAAAGTACCATTTTTTGCTTGTAGATATAAATTGCCTGCATATCCAGCACCATTTCCTTGAAAGAAATCTTCTAGACCGTCACCATTTACATCGGCAACAGCTAGAAAAGGACCTTCTTGAGATTGTTTTTGAGGCAATAAAATTTCAGTTTTATAATCGTCAAACTCTTTTTCTTGATGCTTGGTGCCAATACCTATGTTTTTGGTAACATCCTTAAATAGGGGAGCGCGCTGTTTTTTTGTATAGTTAACAAATGTAGCGTCCTCGTATTTGATGGTATGATTTTTATTGGCAGCTATATTGGTATAAATGCTTTGCTTATTATTCGGCCAAATAATTAAAATAGAATCTACGGCGGTAGTATTTGCTATTCCAAAATGGATGCGATGATCTGAAACCGATTGAAAACCTCTCGTGTTTGTTATTTGCGAAATTTGTTCTTTTTCACCACTTATTATAGAAGCTTTTGCTCCATAGGGTATAGCTCCATTTTTGGTTAATGTAATTGTTATCGCATTATTTTCTTTGGAAGCATTATTTCTATATAATGCTGCTTTGTCTTCAATATTATTAATAACGAGATCTAAATCACCATCGTTATCAAAATCAGCATAAGCTGCTCCGTTTGAGTTGAAGGCTTGTGCCTTCAAGCCCCAGTCCATGGCACTATCTGTGAAGGATAAGTCACCATTATTTTTAAACATGGTGTTAAAAGATTTTTTTGCAGGAAGAAAATTAATAGTGCTTTCAAATAGTTTAGGGTTTTCTGAAAGTCCTTTTCCTTCCTTATTTTTAAAATCTTTATTAAACACTTCTCTCTTAATACCATTGGTGACAAAGATGTCTTTATAGCCATCATTGTCAAAATCTGCAATAAGGGGGCACCATGACCAATCTGTCTCTGCTACGTTTGCCATCCAAGCAATTTCACTAAAGGTATTGTTACCATTGTTTAATTGAAGGCTATTATGCATGTCTTGATATTGATAGCCCGAGTTCACATAGCCCCAGTATAATTTAGGGTTCATAGATGCCATGTTCACTTTTTTTGAATAGTTATCTTGTCCTAACATTTCAGAATTAAAAATATCTAGTAAACCATCATTGTTAATATCTGCTATATCCACGCCCATAGAAAACTTTGACATATGTTTTAAGGTACTGGCGGTTGTGTTTTTAAAAGTGCCATTTTTGTTATTGATGAGTATGGCATCTGGTTTTGAATAATCATTGGCAATATAAAGGTCTTGGTAGCCATCGTTATTAAGGTCTGCAGCCACGATACCAAGACCATAATCTGCATTTACTAATCCTGCCTTTTTTGTAATGTCAATAAAGTTGCCATTATTGTTTTGGTACAATTTGTCACTATCTGCGTAAGTAGGGTTTAAGTCAACTAACCTTATCTCTCCTGTTTTGTACTCTCTTGCCTTTGTATGCTCTTTAGGGTTATTTATAAGATACATATCTAGGTCGCCATCATTATCCATATCAAAAAAACAGGCCTGGTTAGACCTCGATAGATCTGTAAAACCATATGCTGCACTTTTCTCTGTAAACGTGAGGTCTTTGTTATTGACAAATAGTAGGTTACTTAATTTATCTTCTTGAATATCTTCAAACCAGCCAGATCTTGAAATAAAGATGTCTTGATATCCATCATTATTAATATCTACAATGGTAACCCCAGTACACCAATCCTGCGTGTTTGAGTTGATATTGGCTTGTTTTGTTACATCTTGAAATCTAAGATTGCCTGTATTGATATATAACTTATTAGGAGCCATATTGGCTGTAAATACAATATCAAGTAAGCCGTCATTATTAAAGTCTGCTGTTGCTACACCTCCTCCATTATAAAAGTACTCGTAGGAGTAGTAATTAAAATCGTTGTTTTCTTTGTTATAGTTTGTAAAATCTATGCCCGTTTCTTGGCTCGTAAGTAGCGAAAAAATAGGCTCCATTATTTCTTCGGAAACAGACGTTTCTTCAATAATTTGGTTTGGTTTATTCGCCTTATCAATACAACTAAACAATACACTTAAAAAAATGCTAACGGGAAGTAGTAGTCTATATCTCATAATAATCAAATAAATATGCTACCAATATTATAATTTTTTATTAAATAAGAACATTTATTTAGTTGTTTATTAGAAGGGGTATTATATCGATGAGCTTTGTTTTTAATCCTGTAAAAATTGAATTTTAACGAAAGTTTATGAAAAAGAGAACATTAATGGTAAAATTATTCTAAATTTCGTTTTGCACTTATATGAACGGCCGTTTTTGTTGGAATTATAGAACTAATTAACATAAATTATAAATCATCCTAAATTAAACTTTAATTATGAAAAAAATTACTAATTTATTAATGATTGTATGCCTAGCACTATTTTCATGGCAAGGGTATGCGCAAAACTCAACCTGTGCGACAGCAGCTCTATTACAAATAGATGCCAACTGTGGAGGGACTACTACCGGAGGGGCTAATTCAGGAGACCCAACAGGAAACGATGATACCGATGGTAACGTTTGTAGTAGTAATTACTCTAACGGGGATGATTATATTTTTGAATACACAGCTACTACCGAGGGTCAACTCAACCTGTCCCTATGGGCCACCAATTCTTGGACTGGCTTAATGGTTACAGATGGTTGCCCAACTACTGGAACCTGTTTTGCAAGTTCGACTAGTGGTGCAGCAAATGAGGCACTGACCACACCGGCTATGACAATTGGAACTACCTATTATATCCAAATATCGACTTATGCTAACCCCCAAAGTGCCGGCCAGTTTTGTTTAGATGCCGAACTCATCGTTCCACCACCACCGCCAACTTGCGGTGATATAGTTTATGATACGGGTGGGGCAGCTAGCAATTATTCTAATAATGAAAATTACACTATAACGTACTCTCCAAATATGGCTGGTGATCTTGTTACACTGGATTTCACAGCTGTAGCCATAGAGAGTGGTTGGGATTTCCTTTCTATTTATGACGGTGCAGATACTAGCGCTCCAGCACTAGAAGCAAATTTACTAGCACCGGCTTCTTTTACTGCAACTAATCCAGCAGGACAACTTACTATAATGTTTACTTCTGATGGCTCTTTTACCCTTGCTGGCTGGGTAGCAAATTATACTTGTGCAGCACCGCCTCCTTGTTTAGAAGTTTCAGGATTGACAGAAACAAATGTTAATGCTACTGCGACGGACATTACATTTACAGATAATAATGCAACTACTCCAGTAGGAGGATGGGATTATGAGTTGTTAGATATTACGGCTGGTGAAACAGCAGGTACTGGTACACCAGGTAATGTTACCACAACTACTATAAATCTAACTGGTTTAACTGGTGGTGGTAATAGTTATGAAATTATCGTCATTGCTGATTGTGATGGTGCTGGTACAGTAAGTGGCCCAGCGTCTATTGCATGGACACAAGGAAATCTTCCCGGATCTACATGTGATGCTGCAATTACGGTAACCCCAGGTGTTTTTCCAGATTCTCAAATTAACAATTCAGAAGGATCAGCAAGTAATGCTGGAGGTACTGGTGCAACAGATGCCATCTGGTTTTCATATACGACGCCTGCTGGAGGCGGTACTATAACCGTTACTTCTGGAATTGATCCAGACCTACCAGATACAAGACTTTCAATTCATTCTGGTGCTTGTGGAGCTTTAGTTTTAGAAGGTTTTAATGATGATATTGGTAGTCCTAACTTTGCTTCTACAATAGCCGACCTTCCTGTTGTAGGTGGAACTGAATATTTAATTGAGTGGGATGACAGATGGGGTACTGCTGCTTTTGATTGGTCTTTAGAATTCGTTCCAACACCAACTTGTTTTGCCCCTACCGATGTAGTTGTTTCTAATTTCGGTCTAGGTACTGCTCAAGTTGATTTTACAGATACCAACCCTGCAGCTGTTAATGACTATGATTATGAACTAGTAAACCTTACGTTAGGTGAAGTTGCTACTGGTACGGCAAATGGTAATGCTACTACAAATCCTTTTACTTTAACGGGATTACTTGAAAATAATGGATATGAAATTTATGTTAAAGCAGTATGTCTTCCTGGTGACGAGAGTTTATTCTCAGCGCCAGTATCATTTACACTAGTTCTTAACGCACCAGGTTGTGCAACTAATTTTAGTCCAGCAGATCTTACAACAGATGTTTCAAGGAGTGCTACTTTTTCATGGAATGCGCCTACAGCAGGTGGTACTGCTTCTGCATATACTTTCTTTTTCGGGACAGATCCCGCAGCACTTACTAATATTGGTACAGTACAAGGAACTTCGGCAAGTCTTAGTAATCTTTCTTTAGGAACGACATACTTCTGGCAAATAGTTCCTGGAAATGTTGTAGGCTTGGCTACTTTATGTGTTGTCAACTCATTTACAACAATAAATCTTCCTTCTGGTCCAGCAGGTATTACTTGTGGCGCTGGAGATGAATCTACTTCACAATTCACAGAGGCGTTTGATTCACAAGGTGCTTGGACAGGAGATATTGGTGCTGGAGATGGTTCCTGGTTATTTGGTGAAACAGGCGGTACAACATCTGGTAGTACGGGACCATCTGCTGGTCAAGATGGTGCATATATGTACTACGAAGCTTCAGGGAGTACAACACTAACTGCTTCTGCGGTATCACCATTGATTGATTTAAATGCAATTGATGCTGGTGATCAAGCTGAGCTTACATTTTACATGCACGCATATGGTAGTGGTATGGGAACATTAATTGTTGGCGCTGCTGCAACTCCAGCTGGTCCTTTTACACAAATCTTTACTTGGACTGGTCAAATTCAAACTACTACAGGCGAGGATTGGTTACAAGTGGGTGTTGATGTAACTGCTTATACCGGAGGAGACCTTTATCTTGAATTTAGTCATACCGGAACTGGTGATTTTCGAGGTGATATGTCTATTGATACACTAGAAGTTAATGCTTGTGATGTAATTCCATCTTGTCAAATTCCTAATATGTTAGCTGTTTCTGGCGTTACTGGTGGAGATGCAACAATTACTTGGAATGATCCTAATCCGATCACAAGTACTTTTGAATACGAATTATTAGATATTACCGCTGGTGATGTTGCAGATGAGTCTGTAGACGGAGCACCAGCTACTGCTACAGCAAACTTAACTGGATTGACTTTTGGAAACGACTATCGATTCTTAGTAAGATCTGTATGTCCAGATGGAATTGGAGGATTTTTAAGAAGCAACTGGTCTGCTGGTTTAAATTGGAACCAAACAGAATTACCAGGTTGTGCTAGTAGCCCAACTCCTGCTAATGCTGCTACTGGTATTGCACCTGGAGTTGTAACTCATACCTGGACAGCACCTTCTACTGGAGGTACTGTTGTTGATTATGATTTCTACTTTGGTACAGATCCTCTTGCTTTAAATTTATTAGTTTCACCAACAACGGAATCTCAAGGAATTTCTGGAATTTCAGGGAATACTACATATTACTGGCAAGTTGTTCCTACTAATTTAGGAGGTGATGCTACTGGATGTCCAATATGGTCTTATACTACTGCTCCTTTAGATGCTGGTGGTGTGGATTGTGCATCAGCCACTGTTGTTACAGATGGCACGTATACTTCTCAAGTGAATAATGCCAACCCGGGTGGTGGTGGTGGTAGTACCCCAGATGATTTTCTTTGGTTTGAGTACACTACTACTACAGGTGGTAGTCTAAATATTGATTCTTGTGGTGGAGGTAGTGATACTACTTTAGCAGTTTTTGACGCATGTGGAGGAACTGTAGTAGCATCTAGTGGTGATGATTGCGCTACAGGATCAGGAAATAATTATGCATCTCAAGTTACTTTCGATGTACTTGCAAATGAAACATACTACATCCAATGGGATGATACTTGGGACGCTGGTGTATTTGCATGGAACGTTAACTTAACTCCTACTTGTTCTGGTCTTACAACGACTTGGGACGGTTCTTTTTGGGATAATGGAGCTCCAGGTGCAGATGATTATGCGATAATTGATGGTAATTATGCTACAGGGTTGACTGGCTCTATTATAGCTTGTTCAATACAAGTTAATGGTTCACGTGCATTATTTGTAAATGCTGATACTGCAATTACTTCAGGGAGTGACATTAATGTTCTTGCTGGTGCTGTTGTAGCAGTAGCTCACACAGGTAGTGTTGTACAAGTTGATGATGCTGCTGTGGTAAATAATAATGGTTCCATTAACGTATTTGTAGATACACCAATATTGGAAGTGTATGATTTTATGCTTCTTGGAAGTCCAATGTCTATGGAAACTAGGGCAGACGTATTTACTGACGCTCTTATAGTTCGTAATCACCTAACTGAAAACTTTAGTCCGAATGCAGCCGTTGCGGCAACTTCGCCTGGTGCAGGAAACTGGCTAGATGAAGAAGGGGATGATTGGCCGGTTCACACTGGAGCCATCAATCCAGGAGAAGGATATTTTGTCGTGCGTGCTATTACTGGAGGTCCTAGAGCCTTAAACTTAGATTACAATACAGGAACCTTGAATAATGGAATCGTGACCTATACGGCTGGTTACAATATGACAGGGGGAACTCCTGCTGACGACCAAAATGCGAGTCCAAACGTTGTTGCCAACCCATATGCTTCTGCGATTTCAGCAGTCGATTTTATCAATGGCAATGCCAATGTGGATGCTGTATACTTCTGGGAACACGTAACAGCAATTGGTGCTGGTGCTCCTGGACCTTACGGACTGAATTATACGATGGAAGATATCTCTATCTATAACTTAACAGGAGGAACGGCTTCAGGAAGTGACCCTACAACCACGCCTAATGAGTTTATCTCCACTGCGCAAGGGTTTGGAGTAAAAGTGACTTCAATGGGAGATATTACCTTTAACAATTCCATGAGAAGAGCTGCTGGTAACACAACCCTTCGTAACCAAGATCTGGATCGTATTTGGCTAAATGTGCAGAGTGGTGGCTATGACCTAAATAGTAATGCTTTAATTGGCTTTATGGAAGAGGCTACCAATGCTATTGATATTGGTTATGATACTAAGCGATTAGCAACCAATGTTTCTTTGTATTCTCACTTGGTCGATGGAAGTGATCAATTGGGGATTCAGGCAAGAAGTGCTTTCGATGAAAATGTGCGAATCCCAATGGGTTTTGCAACATTAATCGATGAAACGATTGAGTACAAGATCTCTATTCAAAACATGGAAGGGTTGAACTTGGGAGACAAAACAGCTTACTTAGTGGATAATCAACTCAACACGGTTACTAACCTTAATGAGACGAATTACACTTTTGTAAGTTCGAAAGGTATTTTCGACAATCGATTTACTCTTCAGTTTACTCCGGATGGGGCTTTGGGAACAAATGGTGATTCTTTAGAAACAGTGAGTATTTATCCTAATCCGACGCAAAACTTAGTTACTATTGTTTCAACACAAACAATTGTGACTTCAGCAACGGTCTATGATATTCGAGGTAGAGTAGTTTTTGAAGTAGACTTCAGTAATCAAACGATTTATCAAATAGATTTATCAGCTATGGAAGCTGCAGTCTATTTTGTAGAGATCGCTACTGAAAGTGGAACTGTTAACAAACGAGTGATAAAAAGGGACTAATAAGGTCCAACTAGAAACTCATTTCAAAAAAAATCTCCATCATTAATTTGATGGAGATTTTTTTTTCAATAAAAGAAAGAGGAAGTGTGAAGTTAAAAGTGGAAACTTACTTCTCGATAATAAATTCAAATATACTGGCGTAATTTGAATTTCACTCGAAGTGACTGTGCTGGAAGTTGGGTGAAACTTAATTCTTTGAAACTCTGTAACTACAGGATTGATCAAGAATTGTCCCCTAGAAGAGACTTTAGGGCATTTTTTCTAGGTGAAGTGTAAAATACAAAATGTAAAAAACGGTCAACTCTAATCTTGGAAGTTCAAGAAGAAAATAAAAATAGAGAAGTTAAGAACGCATCACTTATCAGCAAGAAAGGTTTATTGATACTTCTCGTTTTATATTCAATATGGCAATAGCTAATTAAAGTATATCTTCACCTCGCCTAATCAATGAGAGAACAATCCTATAAGGAAGAAGTATACAATGCCATCACTCATGGCATAGGGTTTCTATTAAGTCTTGTTGGATTTGCCTTATTATTGGCGTTTCATAAATATGATACTACTAGAGGTCTAATTGCTTTAATTCTCTATGGAGTTTCGCTTTCACTGCTCTATTTTGTTTCTTCGATCTACCACTATGAGAAGAATGAAGAAAGGAAACGGCTTTTTAGAAAACTAGATCATATAAGTATCTATTTACTAATCGCTGGGACTTATTCCCCTGTGGTACTCATCGTTTTAGAAGATAGCCTGGGATGGTTATTATTTTGGGTGGTATGGGGCATTGCGATACTTGGAACTTTTCTAAAAGTATTCTATACAGGGAGATTTGAAATTGTGTCCTTGATCTTATACCTCTTAATGGGATGGCTCATTGTTTTCGATATTCAAGCCTTGCTTCAAAAAGTTGATCTAACCGGTATCTTACTGCTAGCCGGCGGCGGGATAGCCTATACCGTAGGGATCATTTTTTATGTATTAGACCGAATTAAGTACAGTCACGTAATCTGGCATCTTTTTGTACTAGCTGGCAGTATACTGCATTATCTTTTTGTTTTTCTGAAGGTGATATAATCAGTGAGAAGTGACTTCTCGATAATAAATTTAAATATACTGACGTAATTTGAATTTCACTCTAAGTGACTTTGCTGGATGCTGGGTAAGAATTAATTTTTAAAACTCTTTAACTACAGGATTGATCAAGAATGGATATCTAAGAATCTAACAATCCAAAAGTCCAAAATCCAGCACCCAAAACCTACTTGTTACAGAAAATAAGCAAGTACGAAGGCTATTACGATGGTTACTAATTTGGCCAAGTTGAATTTATGATCTTTACTACTTTCGAAGATGATGGTAGTAGAAACATGTAAAAAAATACCGATAACCACAGCAGAAATCTCGGTCTTGTATGCATCTATGCTAGGATACGTATTAGCAATTAGATTCCCGAGAGGTGACATCATCGCGAAAAATAGCAGAAATAGCAACGTGTTTGTTTTGCTGTAATCGGCCTTTATAAAAAAGAAAGATAGAATAATGGCAATAGGAATCTTATGTACTACAACTCCTATCAATAAATTGTTTTCTTCGGAAATAGGAAATCCTTCTAAAAATGCATGAATAGACAGACTAATAAATAACAACCAAGGAAAGCTCTTATCTTTTAAATGAAGATGTACGTGACCATGTTCGGCACCTTTAGAAAAGAATTCTAAACAGATTTGAAGCAAAATACCAGCCAGAATATAAATGCCAGTGGTTTTTGAAGGGTTGACGAAAACTTCTGGAAGGAGCTCAAAAATAGTAACAGCCAATAAAAATGCACCACTAAATGCAAGATAGATCGACATTTGCTTCACTTCTTTGGTTTTCAGCAATGAAGCAATGATATATCCTATACATACAGCACCGAAGAGAATTAAATACGTCATTAATGAAATATTAGTATGAGTCGTTCAGAAGTTTCAGTATTAAATTTGTTTAAATGATAATCCCCAAAGCAATGCAATAGGCGCACACCTGCCTTTTCAAAATACACCTTGAAATCGTCCACCGTAATTGCTTTTACTCGCTCGGTGTAAAAATAATCTTGGTTATTATCCGTAAATTTTATGTCTTTGAATATATATCCGTCTTTTATATACCGATCGATAGAAAAAGTAATGCCTTCAATGGTCTTGGTTTCTGAAGGAACTAGGTTTTCTTTAATAAAACTAGCATTTAAAAAATCAATGACCCCAAACCCATTTGGCTTCAGCTCGCTATGAATGGCTCTAATAGTTTTTAAGTTATCCTCTTCATCTTCAAAATACCCAAAACTTGTGAATAAATTGAATACAGCATCAAACTCTTTGGGATACGGAATAGACATATCGTGTATTTCAAAATATAGTTTGTCTGTTTCAAATTTCTTCGCAAATTCAATACTGGCGGCAGATAGATCAATCCCAGTAACATCATATCCCAATTGGTTTAGATAAATGGCATGGCGTCCTTTTCCGCAGGCAAGGTCTAATATTTCAGCTTTCTTTGGAAGTTTTAAAAAAGAGGTGAGGGAATTCATAAAAAATTCTGCCTCATTATCATCTCTTTCTTTATATAATATATGATAGTATGGAGTATCAAACCAGGAAGCGAACCAATTATCTGTTTCTTTTTGCATCTACAAGATTTTGCGGTGTAAAAATACTGTATTTTTGTTCTTTTATTAAACGGATGGATTTTTATCTTTCAATACGGCTTACATTGATTCAAAAGTTCTCGGCATCTGCGGGCAATAGATATGGATAACAACTTTAAAATGGTCGCCAAAACCTTATTTGGCATGGAAGAGCTGCTTGCTCAAGAGTTACGACATCTGGGTGCTTCAGATATTGAACTAGGCACACGAATGGTCTCTTTTAAAGGAGACAAGGGTTTTATGTACAAGGCGAACCTGTGTTGCCGTACAGCTATTAAAATTCTAAAACCTATTACGGCTTTCAATGTTTTTAAAGAAGAGGATCTTTACAAAAAGGTTTATGCTATTAAGTGGGAAGATTATATGGACGTAGACGGCAGTCTGGCTGTGAATGCGACAGTATTTTCCGATTACTTTACACATTCTCAGTATATTGCTTTAAAAACGAAGGATGCTGTCGTAGACAGATTTAGAGATAAAGAGGGAAGAAGGCCCGATGTAGATTTGGATCATCCTACCTTGCGTATCAACGTGCATATTGACCGAAATATCTGCACTATTTCCCTAGATAGTTCAGGTGAGTCACTACATAAACGAGGTTATAAGGTTGCGAATACCATCGCACCGATAAGTGAAGTATTGGCTGCAGGACTTATCATGCATTCTGGCTGGAATGGACAGTGTGATTTTTTAGACCCTATGTGCGGTAGTGGAACCATCTTAACCGAAGCTGCGATGATTGCTTGTAGAATTCCTGCAAATCTAAATCGGGAAGAATTTGGTTTTGAAACTTGGCCGGACTTTGACGTCGATCTTTATGAGCTTATTGAAAACGCAGCGCTTAAAAAGATACGAGATTTCCGTTATAAGATTTATGGGTATGACACGGACAGTGAGGCCCTCTCGAAGGCGAAAGAAAATATTAAGAGCGCAAATTTAAGCGAGTTTATCAGTCTTGAAAAGCAAGATTTCTTCGAAAGTAAGAAAGAGAGTGCAGGGCCAATGTATCTGGTGTTCAATCCACCGTATGATGAAAGAATCTCTGTGGACGATATAGATAAATTCTACGGAAGTATAGGAACCACGCTAAAGCACGGTTATCCCAATTCTCAAGCTTGGATGATTACTTCTAATATGGAGGCTTTAAAGACGGTAGGATTACGCCCGTCACGAAAAATCAAGGTATTCAATGGTAAATTGGAAAGTCGTTTTGTTCGCTACGAGATGTACGAGGGGAGCAAGAAAACCAAGAAATAATAGCGTAGTCTAATATATGATTGGAGTTCATCTGATCATAAAATGGCTTGTTTTTTGAGTACAGAATTTTACTTCTTGAACAATGGTATCAAATAAGAAATAGTATACCCATAACCGGCACCAAACTCGCTAAAATCGTAGGTTCGGTTGAAGCCAGGGATGAAGAGATTATTAAAATTTTCAGGTATGTCTTCAGCAAGCTTTCTTTTGAGCTGAAGGTTGATACAGAGATATAAATTAGGTAAGACTTCAGTCTTTATTCCAAAAATAAGCTCTGCCCAATTGGCTGTCAGTCCAGAGAACTCAATAGGTTCTGTGATTGTTGTAGGAGGGAAGGTCTGATTTGTATCATATATTTGGTATGATAGTAATTCCTGCTTAAAAGTAGATATCCCGTAACGGAATCCGAAATATATAGCATTATTTACTCCAAACCAGTTGTTGTAGGCATTATAGTCCGCGCCAATTTTAATATAGCTTCCCGATGTTGTGGAGCTGAGATTACTTTCTAATCGATCTTTTTTCTCATTACCTATTTCTGCTGCGACATAGTATTTTTTTGAAATTCGAAAATCAGCCATCACTTCAAAGCCAGTATAGCCGTCCTCTAAAAGCGATCGGATTGGTTTTGCGAGATCGGCACCAACTCTCAGGCCATACTTGGTAGGGATGGAAATAGTATCTGCTTCCGAAGTTTTTTCATCTTGTGCCCATAACGAGGTTGAGACGAACAGTAAACTAGTGCAAAATAGTAATATGTGCTTCAGTTTCATCTTCTACCGTAGTTTTTAATATGTTTAAATTTAGAATCCAATCGACGATTCCGCCATCATCTTCACGAGCTGCAAGGCTACTATATGTCGTTCTAAAACCGCAGGCCCTATTCACATAAACATCTAAGCGTTCATAATTAAATTCAAATATATCAATGATCTCATCTGTGGTTCCGCTATTTTTAATAAATCTGTATCGAACAGTATCAGCACCAGTTCGCAAGGGAATCCCTATAGAATCGGTGGAAACATTCGTGACAATAACCAGAGGGGTATCTTCATCGGTTTCAATAGTGAGGTTTGTAGCCGATTTTGCCACTAGCGGGTTTAGAACGTCTTTAAAGGTAAAAATCAACAAAGGTGTTGTTCGAGTTTCTCCAGGACAGATATCATCCCTAGTGCAGCCGTTCAGACTTAAAATTACGCAAAATAATAGTATTGTTTTTTTAATCATTTTAATCTCTTGCAAAGTGTTTCAGATCAAATCATCGTTTTTCCAAAAGTACAACATTTTCTACATGAAATGTCTGCGGAAACATATCTACCGCTCGTACTTTGGTTATTTTATATAACGCATCCAATAACGCCAAATCTCTGCCTTGTGTGGCGCTATTGCAACTTACATAAACAATCTTCGGTGCTGCAATACGGAGCAGTTGTTCAATTACATCGCCATGCATGCCATCACGTGGGGGATCTGTAATCACAACATCAGGCATACCATGTTGGTTTGTAAATTCTTCATTGAAAACTTTTTTCATATCACCAACGTAAAATGAAACATTGTCAATTCCATTGAGAATTGCATTTTCTTTAGCAGCCTCAATGGCCTCAGGAACTGATTCTACGCCAATAACTTTCCCGGCTTTTTTTGCAATAAACTGAGCGATAGTACCGGTTCCAGTATATAAGTCATAAACCACTTCATCTCCTTTGAGGCTGGCAAAATCACGCGTAATCTTGTAAAGTTCGTAGGCTTGTTGGGAATTAGTTTGATAAAATGATTTCGCATTTATTTTAAACTGAAGCCCCTCCATTTCTTCAAAAATATGGTCTGAACCATGGTAGCAAATGACTTCCTGGTCATAAATGGTGTCATTTCCTTTCGAATTAATTACGTATAGGAGCGAAGTGAGATCTGGAAATTCTGAAATTAGGGAATCCAATAATAATTTCCGATTTGCTTCATCTTCTTTAAAAAACTGCAAAAGCACCATAACATCTCCGGTACTTGAAGTTCTAATCATTAATGTACGCAGCAATCCTTCTTGCTTTCTTGTGTTAAAAAAAGACATTTCTAATTCTATAGCCTTCCTTTTAATAAAGTCACGAATTGCATTACTAGGATCGCCTTGGAGATGACATTTTTCGAGATCTAAGATTTTATCCCACATCCCTGGGATATGAAAACCTAGAGCGTTACGATCTGCGATAACGACATCACTTTGTATTTGATCTAAAGTAAGCCATTTATTATCACTGAAAGAGAATTCCATCTTATTGCGATAAAAATACTGTTCTGCCGCTCCTAAAATCGGACTAATCTCAGGCAAGTCTACTTTGCCAATACGTCTTAGATTGTTTTCAACTTCTTTTTGTTTATAAAATAACTGATGCTCGTAGCCCATAAATTGCCATTTACAGCCGCCGCAGGTTCCGAAATGAGAACAGGCTGGTTCTACTCGTTTGTCGGAGTACTTAGAGAAGGAAATAGCTGTACCTTCAAAATATGCTTTACGCTTCTTAGTGGTCTGTATAGTTGCTATATCACCGGGAACAGCATTGTTTACAAAAACAACGCGACCATCGTCAGCTCTCGCAATTGATTTTCCCTTTGCTCCTGCATCAATTATTTCTAGGTCTTCCAGAATAATTCTATTGGTATTTCTTCTTCCCATAGTGACAAAAATAAGAATAGGAAAACATATTTAAATAGAATAATGCGCTTATCTTAAAAAAAGAAAAATAATCTAAAGCTTTTAAATACCTGTGCGTCTATAAGTTAGAAAGCAGTATGAGAAATAGCGATAAAATATTCGATTCTTGGTTGGTTTTACAATGTCAATCCGGAAATAAGAAGGCAATAGCTCTATTAGTAAAGCGGTGGCATAAGAAGCTTTGCAAGCAAGCCAACTGGTATATAAAAGATGTTGTTCAAGATTCCTGGAGGGGCATTTTTAATAACATACGTAAGGTAAGAGATTCCAATCAGTTTGGGAGTTGGGTATTGTCTATAATCACAATAAAATCAACTGATTGGATTCGAAAAAGTAAACGAGATGTTAAAAAACGTGAGGCCTCCAAAGATGACAGACCTGATAATCGATTAATTAACTTAAGAATGGCCATCAATAAATTAGCACAGCAACATCAGACTGTTTTACATCTCTCTTATTTAGAAGAGCACACTATAAAAGAAATTGGAGAAATAATGCACTTACCAGCGGGTACTATTAAATCAAGATTGTTTAATGCTAGAGAAAAACTAAAATTAATTATTAAAATAAAAAGTCATGAAAAATAAACTGGAAGAAATCGATGATTTAATTAAAGAAACATTAACCCAAGAGGAAGCCGCTTTCTACGATTCTTTAGACGAGCAGAGCTTACTTGAGATGGCGTGGGGGGCTTTTTAAAACAAAACAGCGATGGTTGATTATTCTAATGAATATTGTACAAATTATTAGCTTTGGATTGTTTATTTATTGCACGATACTATTTTTTGAAGTTGAAGAAACTAACGAATTGATCAAGTGGTGAGCTGGTGGATTTATGTTCCTAATGATGTCAACTTTTATGAAACTTTTTAGCTGGATGCAAATGAACAAGTATGCGATAATTAGAGAAATGAAGCTTTTAGAGTTACAAATGGCATCAATTGCTAATAAACAAGCTTGAATTTGTAAAATTATTAGAAAAATACAACTATAATTTATTAATTTGCACATCCAAGGATGATTTCTCTCCTCCGCTGAATTTTCGATCTCTCGAAAGAATAAAGGTACTGAAGGAATTTTGTTTTTTTTTATAGTTTAAAATTTACATTATGCCAGTTTTAGAACAAACCGCGTCGCAAAAGGCGATTGAATTAGAGAACAAGTACGGAGCCCATAACTATCATCCATTACCCGTTGTACTTCAGAGAGGGGAAGGAGTTTTTGTTTGGGATGTAGAAGGAAAAAAGTATTATGATTTCCTTTCTGCTTATTCTGCTGTGAACCAGGGACATTGTCATCCAAAGATTGTTGATGCAATTAAAAGTCAATCCGAAACCTTAGCACTTACATCACGTGCCTTTCATAATGATATACTAGGGAAATATGAGAAATTTGCTTGTGAATTCTTCGGTTTTGACAAAGTGTTGCCAATGAATACGGGTGCTGAGGCTGTTGAAACTGCTTTAAAGATTTGTAGAAAATGGGCTTATGAGGTAAAAGGAATTGAGGAGAATAAAGCCGAAATCGTTGTTTGTGAAAATAATTTCCACGGAAGGACTACTACGATAATTTCATTCTCGAATGATGATGTTGCTCGTAAAAACTTTGGGCCATATACAAATGGCTTTATAAAAATAGAATACAATAACCTTGAAGCCTTAGAAAACACGCTAAGTTCTAATGCTAATATAGCAGGCTTTCTTGTGGAGCCTATTCAAGGGGAAGCTGGGGTCTATGTGCCGTCGGAAGGTTATTTAAGTGGGGCTAAAGCAATTTGTGATAAGTATAATGTTTTATTCATCGCGGACGAAGTTCAAACAGGAATTGCTCGAACGGGTCGCTTACTCGCTACCTGTGGAAACTGTAGCTGTGAAAATAAAGATTGTAGTGAGACCCCGGAAGTGAAACCAGATGTATTGATTCTAGGAAAAGCAATGAGTGGAGGTGCATATCCAGTATCCGCTGTTTTAACTAATGATGAAATAATGAGTGTTATTCAACCCGGTAATCACGGCTCAACATTTGGAGGGAACCCTGTTGCCGCCGCCGTAGCTATGGCAGCTCTATCAGTAGTAAAAGATGAGAAGTTAGCAGAGAATGCAGATAGGCTTGGGAATCTTTTCCGAAGTGAACTTAATAAATATATTTCAACCAGTCGTTTAGTAAATTTAGTTAGAGGTAAAGGATTGCTAAATGCAATAGTGATTAATGATAGTGAAGAAAGTAATACTGCTTGGAATATTTGTTTGAAACTAAGAGATAATGGTCTTCTAGCCAAACCTACTCACGGAAACATTATTCGCTTTGCGCCACCACTAGTAATGAATGAGGAGCAATTGCTTGATTGTGTTTCTATCATTGTTAGAACTTTGAAAGAGTTCGAATAGGATAGATTCGACCATAAATACCAATCCGTGAATTGTTTTTCAGTTCACGGATTTTTTTATGAGATTGGATAAGTTGAATTACTCGCCCAAGTCGCATCAGGATAATGTAGAAATACCTACTAGTAGGTGTAGATTTTATGTATTATATCTGGTGACAAATTATAATAACCCACTTCATTCAACCGGAACTTATGTGTTATTTTATAGTCGAATACGAAATATATTAAGATTTGATCTTGATGAACATTTAGCTGGAGCACAGGCTTCAACTTTTTCAGGAAAGATTGAAATTTGACCTATGGTATATTCAAAGGTTGCCGGTAATAAGTATTATGATACTAATAGCCCGGTTTAACATGGACAAACTGCGTATTTGATAACCTTGTGCTTTTACATCCCTTAATTGCAGGTTAAAACGGGTGCAAATATGCTGAAGATATTTTTTGAGGCCCTTAAAGCAAATATGTTTCCATTGTAATATTGCTTTATTAAGATCTCTTTTAGAATTGAGATGACTAGATATAAAAGAAGTCGGTAGTTAGGACTACCGACTTCTTTTATATTTTGAATGGAATCTACATTCCACGAATTATTTTTTTAATTATTCTTAACTGTAATTTTGTAGTTTACAGCAATATTATCAATTGTAGTTAACATGGCTAGATAAATACCATCACTAAGATTTCCAGTTGGAAAAGTAAATTTATTATTATTTCCAAGGTTAGAAGCAGTGTAAACCAATTTACCAGACATTCCAAAGATATTTGCTGAAACGATATCATATCCTTCTGGATTACCAACTTCAAGTTGCTGTGCAGGGTTATTTTGGAAAAAATCTACATCTTCTAATACCTGATTCTTAACATTTTCAATAACTACTTGTTGTGTTCTGTGACGATTCACAAAAGAGATAAAAAACCTATCTTCATAAGTTCCGGCAGGAAGAGTCAGTTCGGCAGAACGCTCCAGATCGCTTTTTATTTCTTGATATGTGTCTTCTACGTTATCATATAAATATACAGAACCTTTAAATTTTACTTTTTCTATAACATTAACAACAACCCTAGTCTGAATCTCTAAATCAATGGTATAAGGAATTTGCTTATAAATATCAAATGGAACGGTTTGAATAACATATGGCAGCTTTTCATCGCCTCCGATTGGGAAATATACATCTGAAGTTGAATCCATAGGGCTTAATGCATCAAAACCTCTATCAGCGCCATCGGTTGCATCATCAGAGAATGCCAATACCAATTGCCTCAAATGAGTCTCATTGAAATAAGTATTTAATCTTAAATGAGATATTCTGTAATCGGTAGGAGTCGCATAAATTACATCTATCGCTTCATCTGTTCCATCAGTAACCACTGGATCTCCGTCATTTGATCTAAAATCTGAAAGTCCGCTATTTTCTAGAATATAACTTCTTTGTGAGTTGTCATAGGTAACAGTCCCAGTAGTTGCACCATAAAGCATGAAACCTTGCCCTACAGGGGCAAATCGTCTTTGGTATGAATCACCAGAATTCCCTGAATAAGCACCTTGTCCCCCCTCATTATTATAATTCCAAAAGGGAGCTACTGTGTACATGCCTGGATTTGTTTGACCTGAGTCAAGCCCCATTGGTATCCAAATGCCGTATCCCCCTTTATTATCAACATAATAATGTGAGTCTACAGTACGATCTTCTTCCCAAAATCTAATACTTTCAATATTAGTGTTATCATAGAAAAACTTATTTAAATCTAAAGCCGATGGATATGGATTTCCAGATAAGCTATTGGCTCCATCCAATATAGGAGCAGTAATAGTACCATTATTAGCACGACCTCTAAAATCGTAAGCTTGATCATGATTCGTAAGCCCAAGACCCTTCATTGTAAACCCTCTTCCTGGTATAACATCAGAATTATCATAAATCCTTGACCAAACATTATTTGTATATGTATACAACCAGCGACTTGAAATTTTCATTTCAGGATTAAATTCACCATTATAACTAGTTATTGGATCGTTGACCGTAGAATCGGTTCCTAGGTAACAATCACAACCAACATCTTTTACTCCTTCGGGATTAAAGAACCGCATAGCTCCAAAATTCTTATTACCAGTTCCCGCAATGGTTTGGTCACCAACAGGAGAACCCCAATAAGCATAGTCGTAGGCATCAGAATCTGTATTATTTTGAAGAATTGAAATATATCCATCAC
>JBLHIC010000043.1:0-19725 GCA_047614245.1 Flavobacteriaceae bacterium | reverse complement strand
CTAATAACCCTAGCTACATATGGAGTTGGCATGCTCGTAGGGTTTTATATCGCTGGGAAAATCACCGATGCCAATTTATTGGGGGATGGCGGCCACGCTTGGCAATCGATATGGACCTTTCCAGCTATTTTTGCAATTGCAGTATTTGTGATTTTTGCATTCTTGTTTAAAAATGAAGAAATAGAATATAAAGAATAAATATGAGTAACAAAATAAAATGGGGCGTGCTTGGAGGCGGTGGTGATTCCTTAATCGGAGTATTACATCGAGTAGCTGCCGGTATGTTTGATGCCTATGAATTAACAGGCGGTGTATTTAATCAAGATATAAAAATTAGTGTCGAATTTGCCAAAGAAATTGGGATCCCGACGAACAGGATTTATGCAAATTTAGACGAATTAATTTCTGAAGAATTGAAGCTTCCCGAGACCGATCGCATTAAGGTAGTGTCAATATTGACCCCAAATTTTCTACATTATCCAATGGCGACAAAACTAATTGAAGCCGGATTCAACGTAATATGTGAAAAGCCAATGACAATGACTTATGATGAGTCTCTTGCTTTGGGGAAGCTACAATATGAAAGTAATACTCATTTTGCATTAACACATACCTATACTGGATATCCAATGGTCCGTCAGATGAAAAAAATGATTGCGGAAGGTGTGATTGGTGAAGTACAGAAAGTTGATGCGCAATACTATCAAGGTTGGATAAACCCAATAATTCACAATAAAAACCTTAGAAGTACAACCTGGAGACTTGACCCCTCAAAATCTGGAATTAGTTGCTGTATGGGAGATATTGGTGTGCATGCTTATCAGATGTTAGAATATGTAACTGGGATGGATATTAATTCAATATTAGCAGATCTCAACCATCTGTACGATGATAATGAGATGGATATTGATGGGACAGTATTATTGCGTTTCGATAAGCACACTAAAGGTGTTTTGAGGGCGAGTCAAATAGCTACTGGTGAAGAGAATAATTTTACGGTAGCTATCTACGGAAAAAAAGCTGGTTTGAAATGGGAACAGGAAAATCCAAATTACCTCTATTTGCTTGAAGATGGACAGCCTATGCGAACTTTAAAGCCCGGTCATGCCTACAATAGTGATTTATCACTAGATGGCACAAAATTACCTCCAGGTCATCCTGAAGGAATTTTTGACGCTATGGGAAATCTTTATAAAGGAATGGCTAAAGCTATACGAGGGCAAGATTATGATCCTGCCGAGTTCCCGTCAATAAGGGACGGAGTTCGGGGAATGCATTTTATTGAAGTTGCTGTTGAATCACACGAAGGTGGAAATGTTTGGAAAGACTTATAATATCTGGTCGAGCCTACCTTTATCAGCAAACAGGGGCAATCGAGACCTTATTTGAATATTTATTTTTAATAATTTTAAAAGACACCCGCCTCCGCGGGCAATTGTATGAAAACAATTAAAGGCCCTGCTGTATTCCTTGCTCAATTTATGGATGACAAACCTCCTTTCAACACTTTGGATGGGTTATGTCAATGGGCTTCCGATTTGGGCTATAAGGGAATCCAAATACCTACTTCAGAAAAACTAATTGATCTTAATCTAGCTGGAGAAAGTAAAGTCTATTGCGATGAATTTAAAGGTAGAATAAATAGTTACGGACTGGAAATAACAGAGCTTTCCACTCATTTGCAAGGGCAGCTAATTGCTGTTCACCCTGCGTATGATATCATGTTTGACAACTTCGCACCAAAAGACTGTAAAAATAATCCTGCGAAACGAACGGAATGGGCGCGTCAACAACTTATAAGTGCGGCAAGAGCCAGTAAACATCTTGGATTAAAAGCACACGCAACTTTTAGCGGTTCTTTATTATGGCATACAATGCATCCGTGGCCGCAACGCCCCGATGGACTGGTTGAAATGGGCTTTGCAGAACTTGCAAAAAGATGGCTGCCACTCTTAAATGAATTTGAAGAGAATGGAGTAGACCTGTGTTATGAAATTCACCCAGGAGAAGATCTTCACGACGGGGATACTTTTGAGCGATTTTTGAAAGCAACAGGAAATCATAAGGCGGTTAATATTCTTTATGACCCGAGCCATTTTGTATTGCAACAATTAGATTATATTAAATACATTGATCATTACCACGAATTTATCAAAGCATTTCACGTCAAGGATAGTGAATTTAGACCGGATGGCAAACGTGGTACCTTTGGAGGCTATAACGATTGGAAAGATCGGGCTGGGAGATATCGTTCTCTTGGCGATGGTCAAATAGATTTTAAAACTATTTTTAGCAAATTGACGGAATATGGTTGTGATGTTTGGGCGGTCATGGAATGGGAATGCGTAATTAAAAGTCCTGAACAAGGAGCTCGAGAAGGTGCTAAGTTTATCAGTGACCATATTATTGAAGCAACTCAAAAGCGATTTGATGATTTTGCTGGAGACGATATTGACAAAGAACAATTAAAAAGAATATTAGGCCTTTAAAAATTTAGAACAAATGAAAAGATTAGCTATTATTATTGCAATTACTGCCCTCTTCGCTTCGTGTAATGAGGTAGGGGAAAGTCAAACAAAAGATAAAGTTAAAAACCCGGAGGTTACAGAAAAAATAGCAGAAGAACCACCTACTAAACCGGAAGAAACTGAAGTATGGGAACCTGTTCGAGCTATTGTAAATCCGACCGGACAAAAAGGAGCACCAAGTGACGCTATTGTTCTTTTTGATGGTTCAAATCTTGATCAATGGACCACAGCCAAAGACTCTACAGCGGCACAATGGACTCTCAATGGAGACGGCAGCATGTCTGTAAAAGATAAAACTGGAGATATCCAGACCAAGCAAAGTTTTGGGAGTATTCAAATGCATCTTGAATGGCGCAGCTCTCCTGAAAATACGGCTAAAGGTCAAGCACGAAGTAATAGTGGCGTTTTCCTTCAAAACCGATATGAAGTGCAGGTATTGAACAATAATGATAATCCGACATATATTAATGGGCAAGCAGCATCCATTTACAAGCAATCACCTCCTTTAGTGCAAGCCTTGGCGCCAACAGGCGATTGGAATAGTTACGATATTGTATATCACGCACCAGAATTTAATGAGAATGGTGAAAAAATGAAATCGGCAACAATTACTGTCTTACATAATGGAGTTTTAGTTCAAGATCATTTCAACATTGAAGGCACTAGTGAATATATTGGTTTACCTAAAAATGACGCTCATGGACCGGCACCAATCAAATTGCAAGACCATCAGGACAATAGTGGCGTTAGTTATAGGAATATTTGGGTTCGAGAACTCTAATTTAGAACAAATGAAAAAAACAAGCTTTATTTTAATCGTATGTATTACTTTCCTTTCTTGTAAAAATAAAACAACAGAAGTTGTGGAAGAAACTGCTCTTATGGAAGATACAAAAACAGAAGAAACTTCAGAATGGATTAACTTATTTGACGGATCGTCCTATGACAGTTGGCGTGGATATTTATCTGATGGTACTTACCCAGAATGGAAGATAGAAGAAGGCGCCATGGCCTTTATCCCGGGAGAAAAAGGTGGCAAGAATATCATTTCAAAAGAACAGTTTAGCAGTTTTATTTTATCACTGGAATGGAAAATTTCTGAAGGTGGAAACAGTGGAATTTTTTGGGCAGTTCACGAAGACTCAAAATTCCCTGAGGCCTATGAAACTGGCCCGGAAATTCAAGTACTGGACAATAAGAAACATCCGGATGCTTTCGTTGGAGAAGGGAGACATACAGCTGGGGCTTTATATGATATGATTGCACCCTCTGCAGATGTGACAAACCCGGCAGGACAATGGAACGTTTGTGTTATTGAAGTTAACCACACAACCAACAGCGGAAAGGTAACGCTTAATGGAACGGAGATTGTTAAGTTTCCATTGCATGGTGACGAATGGGATGCTATGGTTGGCAATTCTAAATTCAAGAATTGGGCGGGCTTCGGAAAATATCAAACCGGTCATATTGGACTTCAGGATCACGGAGATAGGGTTTGGTATCGCAACATCAAGATCAAAAAAATCGACTAGTACTTAGAAAGAAACATGATGCGTTTTCTGATTATCTGCATCGTTTAAAATTAATCAGTTGAGTTTTATTAGTACCCTTTACTAGATAATTTTCTTGCATTATTCTGAATCAAAATAAGGACTATACAACTACCAACTGCTAAATTCATTACCTTTACGATTCTAAAATCTCAATATGATCCAATCCATGACAGGCTATGGTAAAGCCATAGCGCAATTGCCTTCGAAAAAAATCACCGTAGAAATAAAGTCGCTAAACAGTAAGAATCTTGATCTAAACACAAGAGTTCCCTCTACATATCGCGAGAAAGAATTAATAATGCGTGATCGTCTTGCCAAATCCTTGGTGCGCGGAAAAGTAGATTTTAATCTTTATATTGAGAGTATAGGAGAAGCGACAACCGCACGTTTGAATGAACCAGTTATTAAAGAGTATATGAAGCAACTGCAGAATATTTCTGATGGCGATGAAGTCGAGTTGCTTAAAATGGCAGTACGTATGCCAGACACATTAAAAACAGAACGCGAGGAAGTTGACCAAGCCGAATTTCAGGTTATCATTGATGCCGTTGACAATGCCTTAATAGCAATCAACAAATATCGTACAGATGAAGGCAAAGTTCTGGAAAACGATTTTCTGAAACGTTCGGAGAAAATTGCTGCTTTGCTCGAGGAGGTAATTGAAATAGACCCGCAGCGTATGGAGAATGTGAAGGAGCGATTATATAAAGCGGTCAAGGAGTTAAAAGAGACTGTAGACGAAAATCGATTTGAGCAAGAACTTGTATACTACCTTGAAAAATACGACATCACAGAAGAAAAGGTGCGGCTTACAACTCATCTTAATTATTTCAATGAAAATATTCATTCTAGCGATTCTAATGGTAAAAAATTAGGATTTATAACGCAAGAAATTGGTCGCGAGATTAACACCATTGGATCGAAAGCTAATTTTGCTCCAATGCAGCAATTGGTGGTTCAAATGAAAGATGAACTCGAAAAAATTAAGGAACAAGCTTTAAACGTTTTATAATGAAGGGTGGTAAATTAATTGTTTTTTCTGCACCTTCAGGAAGTGGAAAAACAACTATTGTTCAATACTTGCTCAATCAGAAAGAACTTAATCTAGATTTTTCCGTTTCGGCTACTTCACGCGACCCTCGTGGTGATGAAAAAGATGGTGAGAATTATTACTTCATCTCCTTAAAGGACTTCAAACTTCATATAAAAAATGGAGATTTTCTTGAATGGGAAGAGGTATATCGCGATAATTTTTACGGAACATTGAAAACTGAAGTTGAACGAATTTGGGCATTAGGAAAACATGTGGTTTTTGATATCGATGTGGTTGGCGGACTTAGGATTAAGAAGAAGTTTCCGGAGAAAACATTGGCCGTTTTTGTAAAACCACCAAGCATAGATGAACTCAAGATACGTTTGAAAAAGCGAAAAACGGAGAGTGATGAACGAATTAATATGCGCATCGCGAAAGCATCAGTTGAATTGGCGACCGCACCACAATTTGACTATATTATTGAAAACAATGATTTGGATATCGCCCTAATGGAAGCAAAGAAATTGGTGTTATCCTTTGTTGTAGTAGAGAAAGATTTAAAGGAATAAGCGTTTTATATTTTTCGCATAAAAACCAAATTCAATTAGTTGAGATCTCAGAAAAAGATAGGATTATACTTCGGTACTTTTAACCCAATTCATGTTGGGCATCTAACCATTGCAAATTATCTGGTGGAATTTAGTGATTTGGATGAAGTGTGGCTCGTAGTTACACCGCACAACCCGCATAAGATTAAAAGCACATTACTTGACGATTCACACCGTCTTTCGATGGCGCGCATTGCCCTAGAAGACTATCCCAAATTAAAGGCTAGTAATGTTGAGTTCGAGTTAAATCAGCCAAATTATACTGTAAATACGTTAATCCATCTTGAAGAAAAACACCCCGATTTAAGTTTTTGTCTAATCATGGGTGAAGACAATTTGAAGAGTTTCCATAAATGGAAAAATTATGAAGTTATTCTTGAGAGATACTCAATCTATGTATATCCAAGGGTTTCAGAAGGAACAGTTAATACTCGCTTTAACAATCATTCCAAAATTCAATTAGTTAATGCCCCTATTATGGAACTTTCCTCCACATTTATAAGAAACAGTATAAAGACAGGGAAAAATATACGCCCAATGTTACCTCATTCTGTTTGGAAATATATTGATGAAATGAACTTCTATAAATAATGAATTATTGAAACGGCATCTGGGACGAATATAGAAGCTGGACAATTCACAGACTCTCCTGGTTACGTTGATGATGATGATACACCTGCTATTTTTCGATCTACCCTTGGAACTAATTTTGATTCTATGTTAAATTATGAGCTGCGTTTTCAATAAGGTATTGCCGATGGCGCCCATACAACCTTGATAATTCGTGTGAATCTAGTTCTAGGCTATTTGAAAAAATACTTTAACAAAGAGAACTAAAAAACCGCCCAATAAGATGTTAAACTTATAGAGCGGTCTCAACTAACCAACCAAAAATTTGTTGCACTGTCGCTTCAAACCCTTCTTATATAAAGGCAGTCACAGTGGAGTATTAGAAATTGCTAATCTTTACCATTTGCTTGGCAATTGTTGCCTTGGACTCACGTAATTTCCCTTCTTTATTCTTATACTGAATATATCCTCGCCCAGCAAATCTATAGAGCGTACCAGACATCGAGTGGAACAACTCAATAGTACCATCATTTATAACGCTCAATTCGAAAAATTCATTGCTTAGATAGTTATAATCAAGTGTTAAATATTTTAAGTATTGATTTCCTGAAACATCGCCTACATTATAGATTCCGGTATAATCCCAAAAGATATTATTTACATTAACTCCCGTAGGGTCCTGAGAGCTTTGAAAATTTCCTTCCCCACCCCCAGCTAAAAATTGAACAAAATTTTCATTGTCAAATTCATTTATATTTCCGTAGACGCTGGTATATGTTTTTTCCCAAGTTTGATACTCCTGTAGGAAGTAATGTATGTTATCGTAGAACAATTTATCATAGTCAAAAGCGCTACGTTGATACCCCACTAATACGTATGATACATTCAAATTTTTATGATATAAACGAAGTTCGTTCGCGCTTAACTGGGTTACTTCAAAAGTATGAAACCCGTCAATATCATGAGAAACATCTAATTCATTACTAAATGTATGGTAGTATCCGATATCAATTCCGACGCCATTTCCTTGACTCCCAATACCTGCCAAATTATTATTAGCGTACACATTTCCGTTCTTAAAAGAAACGGTAAAGGCAATTTGCATAAAAGGAATATATCCATTGCCAGAGCTTCTATCGATATCAACATACCAAAGCTCATAAGAAGATACTAGTTCGGCCAAGGTTACCAATGGTATAGGATCTATATAATTTTCCTCAATAATGACTTCTTGGTAGCAAGAAGTTAAAACTGTTGCAATAAAGGCAAAGCCAAGAATTAGTTTGAGAGTTTTCATAATAAATTGATTTAAAATTCTGTTCATACAAATTTCAAAACACGTGCCAAGATTTCAAACAATTGATTATTATATACTTATAAGTAGTTTTATTGTTTAAAATCGCTGCAGGTTCATTTGTGCAATTTATTTTAAGATTAGTCTTTTAATAATTAGTGCTTGTAAGTTCATAATTTCTTATTTTTGATTGTATCAAACCTAATTTATGTCAACCAAGCCAAAATTTGCCGTATTTGGAGGCGGAAGCTGGGCAACCGCTATTGTAAAAATGCTAAGTGAAAATCTTGATGAGATAGGCTGGTATATGAGAAGTGTCTATGCTTTGGAACATATTAAAAAACAGCAACACAATCCTAATTATTTAAGTTCTGTTGAATTCAATTTATCTCAATTACGATTAAGTAATGATATCAACGAGATGGTAGAATATGCCGATTACTTAATTTTTGTTATACCGTCGGCTTTTGTTCAAACTGAGTTACATAAGTTAACTTCTTCATTAAAAGGCAAAGTGATGGTAACTGCTATTAAAGGAATAGTCCCAGAAAGCAGCCTTATTGTTGGTGATCATTTTTTTACACATTATGATATCCCCTTTGAAGATATTGCAGTCATCAGTGGACCTTGTCATGCCGAAGAAGTTGCTCTAGAGCGTCTCTCTTATCTTACCATTGCCTGTAAGGATGAAAATAAGGCGAATCTAATTGCCGAAGCCTTACGTAGCGATTATATTAAATGTAACACCAGTGACGACGTCATAGGTACGGAGTATGCTGCGATGCTAAAAAACATTTATGCCGTTTCTGCAGGTATTGCCCACGGATTAGGTTATGGCGATAATTTTCAAAGTGTTCTGATGAGTAATGCAATTCGAGAAATGAAGCGTTATGTCAAAAAAGTTCATAAAATGAAGCGTGATATTAACGACTCCGCATACTTAGGTGATTTATTAGTTACGGGTTATTCCGTTTTTAGTCGAAATCGCATGTTTGGGAATATGATTGGGAAGGGTTATACCGTAAAAAGTGCCCAATTGGAAATGAGTATGATTGCTGAAGGCTATTATGCCACAAAAAGCGCCTATAAATTAAACGAAGATAAAGGTAATAAAAAGGCCAAAACACCAATTATCAATGCTGTTTATAAAATTCTTTACGAAAACAAAGATCCCAAGAAAATATTTAAAGGATTAACCGAAAATCTTACTTAATTATCTAGCTAATATTCCTTTTTTAAATAAAACAGGAAGGTCAACAGCATTATCGGCTACAATGGAATGTCGTGAAAGTTCATAGCGTTTATCAAACATCGTTTCGCCGATGAAGTAGGTGACACTAAAAAAGTTATCTAGCTTAAAAACGCTTTCGTCTATAAATTCAATTTTTGCGTAACCCTTCGCTGGAACTATCTTGATACTTTTGCGAATAGGGGAGGTCATGTCCAATTCATCGTATCCCTGTGCGACGATTAATACCGTATCAATCGCTTCAGAACCATCATTAATGAGATACACATTCCAATCATGGGTTTTAAAGTCCTCGTTAAACTCTAAAACCGCTGCCACGTAAACATCTTTAACTCTAGGAATTGATATATCTTTTCTCATTGAAAATACAGCTTAAAATGAACTTTTAAACTGCTCTAGAAAACGAACATCGTTCTCACTAAACATTCGAATGTCAGGGATTTGATGGAGAAGCAATGCGATTCGGTCAATTCCCATTCCAAATGCAAACCCAGAATATTCTTCGGCATCGATTCCACAGTTCGTAAGGACATTTGGATCTACCATTCCGCAACCCATTATCTCCAACCAACCGGTGCCTTTTGTCATTTTATAATCTGTCTCTGTCTCTAAGCCCCAATAAACATCCACCTCAGCACTTGGCTCTGTAAATGGAAAATAAGAAGGTCGTAACCTAATTTTAGACTTACCAAACATCTCCGTGGTAAAATACTGGAGCGTTTGTTTTAGATCTGCAAAACTAACTCCTTTATCTACATACAAGCCTTCAACCTGATGAAAGAAGCAGTGAGACCGAGCCGAGATGGCCTCGTTGCGATATACGCGTCCAGGTGAAATGGTGCGAATAGGAGGCTTATTATTTTCCATATATCGCACTTGCACCGACGACGTATGCGTGCGCAATAAAACATCTGGATTCGTTTGTATAAAAAATGTATCCTGCATATCCCGCGCAGGGTGATGGGCTGGAAGGTTTAATGCTGTAAAATTATGCCAGTCATCCTCAATTTCAGGTCCTTCCGAAACATTGAATCCAATTTTAGAAAAAATCTCAATTATCCTGTTTTTTACAATAGAAATCGGATGCCTAGATCCCAATGTTATTGGATCACCCGGACGTGATAAATCGCCGTATACTCCATGAGAATCTTCTGCAATATTTAGAGCCTCTTTTAATGAATTTATCTTTCCCTCCGCCGTAGTTTTCAACTTATTTACTGCTTGACCAAATTCTTTTTTCTGATCATTAGCAACATTTTTAAATTCCGCGAAAAAATCATTAAGCAAGCCTTTTTTTCCAAGGTATTTAATCCGAAATTGTTCTACTTCCTCTTTGGTTTTTCCATTAAAAGACTCAACCTCAATTATTTGATTTTTAATTTTCTCTAACATGTTACTTTTCTTCAATGTGCAAAATTACACTTTTAATCTTGAACACAACTTGCCTTTTTATTTTTGATCGAAAAATTTGGACTCATGTGAAGTGTCAAAATTTTTGCGTATTACTTTAGGGTTTAAGAATATAACCTGATATTAAATCATTTATTGAATAACTTCCTTCTCTACAAAATATTGAACAATTGCTTCTTTCATTAAAACACTTTGTTCTCCAGCTTTTAAGGAAGGTAATTGTTCCAATATTTTATAATGTGGCCAGCCAGCCTCATCAAAGTATTCAAACTCGTAATAGCCAAACGGCTCCAACAATCGACAAATAGCGATATGCATTAGATTAATCTTTTCATCCTTTTTAAACTTTCGATGTAGTTGCCCTAATTCCTGAACCCCAATGAGATAAATGATTGCGTCCAAATCTAATTTTTCACCGTCAGCAAAGCGGTTTCCTAAAAGTTCAACCACTGCCTCCCATCGCTCTTTTAACTCTTCATCTCTTGCCATAAATTTATTTCTTCGACAAAGATAGCCGTATAATTTTTAAGGCTTTCTTTTAAACAATTAAAATTAGTGTCCTGAATTCACGTTTTACAAGAATTGTTATCTTTACTAAAACACACATTCAATGAGTATCATCGATATTATTTTAGGCATTATTCTTTTATTTGCCTTTTATACAGGTATAAAAAAAGGACTATTCGTAACGTTAGCTTCCTTAATCGGTTTGATAGCTGGGGTTTATGGCGCTATATATTTTTCTCATTATGCTGGGGCTTATCTCTCAAACGCCTTTAATTGGAGTGAGCAAATAACAAATCTCGCGGCCTTTGCAATTACCTTTTTAGCAATTGTATTTGTGATATCATTGGCTGGAAAACTACTAACCAAAGTAGCAGATTTTGCGGCTTTGGGATTGATCAATAAACTTGCAGGTGGTGTTTTTAATATGCTCAAATTCGCATTTATTGTCAGTGTTGTTTTTATGTTTATTAGTGCTTCAACAAGTGTAAGCGGTTTGCTTATTTCTGAAGAAAAGAAAGAGTCTTCCAAACTATACAAACCTATAGCTTCAATAGCACCAACTTTATTACCTAATCTTTTAGCTGAAGTTGAGAATTACAGAAAAGGAGATGAGGATGTGGAAGAAATAAATGAATCCTCGGCCGAGGAATAAATAATGTTTTATAATGGCTTTAAGTCTGTTGCGGGCAACCATCCATCTTTTCCATTTACTAACTTGACCTGTACCCAATTATCGTCTTGCTCAATAATCTGTACTTTGGTGCCCTCGTGGAGAATAAAAGCAACGGTACTTCCCATTTTAGGCTCACTTTTAACTTCAATACTTTCAGCAAAAATTATCGCCGGATTATCATTTAATGATTCTCTCTGGACTTGAAAGGCCATAACCAAAGAGCCTAAGAACAGTAAAAATGAAACCGAAGAACTCACGAATAATATCCGCTTTCTGCTTTCAGAAGTCGAAAAATAATAAAGTAAAAATAGCAAGGCAAAAAGGGCGGAAAATGAAACCCCTACCCAAGCCCATCCTTCAAAACTTAAGAGGCCAGAAATGGCTTTATGCCATTTAGAAAAGATAGTTTTTGGCAAAGGCTCTATTGCGTCAATTCTTGAATTTTCAGCAAAGGCTAGATTCGTTTTTATATCGCTATCCAAGGGCGACAATTGAGCAGCTTTTTCATAATAATAAATACTAGGCCCAACATTATTCAATTTATAATGTGCATTTCCAAGATTGAAATAAAGATTTGCAGAATGTTCTCCATTCTCTACTATTTTCATCCAACTGGCGATAGCCTCTTGATATTTTTCCTGCTTGTAGCGTTCCTTCCCTTGTTCAAACAATGAACCATTCTGTGCAATGCTTGATGCGGAAAACAAAAAAACCAATATGTAAAATAATCGTTTCATTGAACTTTAAAAAAGTTAGCGTATTTGTTTATCAATCGCAGAAATTACCTCTACGGCCTTTTTATAATCTTTTTTAATTGTCACATTTGATGTTGGCGTATACCTTGCAAATTCACAGCTTTTAAGCAGTCCGACAAATTCATCAACTTTTATTGAATCCACCGCTCGCTCTGACAAGAGCTCCGCAATTTTTTCTTTTGAAAACTCTGATGTCTCAATGATTAATTTTGCCTTCAAGTAATTGTGTAATGCTCGCTCCAAGGCATCATAAAAAACTACTTGATTCCCCATATTCTTTTTTGCTTCCGAAAGATATTTTCTAGCAAGTTTATTTGCCTTCCTAAGTCTATTTCCTGTCACATCTGACAATCGCTGTTTACGTTTTTTACCAGCAATTATAAACAAGGGGATAAGCAATAATGGTCCTCCCAGTAACGACCAAAATAAAGTAGACTTAAAAAAAGAAACCTGCACGATTGGCTCTAAATCTGAATTCAATTTAATATACCGGAATTGCTCTTTAGAAAGTACACCCAACTGTTTTCCATTTTCATCTTCGGTTGATACAACCTGCTGTGCCGATACAGGGCCGTTCTCTACATTAATAATTATCTCGTTAGAGGATATAGATTTATAAGTTTCAGTTTTGGGGTCAAAATAAGAAAAAGAAAAAGGTCTTATTGGGTAGTTACCTTTAAACTGTGGTACAACCGTATAGGTTTCAGTTATCGAACCTGTCATTCCTGATCTAACAGTTCGTATATTCTCATTTCGTACTGGCTCATATACCTCCAGTGCACTAGGTAACTTAGCCGTTGGTAATTGGAAAAGTTTTAAATTCCCATTACCAGTTACCGTTGTCAATAATTCTAATGATTGGTTCGCATCTAGTACATGTTTATTTGATGTAACAGCAAAGGTGAACTTACCGACCGCTCCTGTGAAATTGTCAGGCTTTCCTTCAATGGGCAAAGGTCTCACATTAATCGACCTGTTTCCTGCGGAAATTGTTTTATTTACCCTCGTAGTTAGCTTTCTTCCAAACAAATCACGACGGGATCCTGGAACATCAATCGGGATATCCAATATAAGTGGTTCAATATTCAATTTCCCTGTTTTCTGAGGGTATAACACCGTAGTTCTCAAAATAACATATCTATAATCCTCTCCGTTGTATTTACCTTCATAAACTTTATAATTTCCATTGCTAGCTATATTCTGGCTCCAGAAGTCGGCATATTTCGGAATATCTATTTCGCGCCAATTACTTGTAATACTCACATCATGTGAAACATACATTTTATAAACAACAGTGATAGCCTCATTTAAGTAGGGATTAGAATCAGACACTTCTGCGACTAAATGAACATTTTCACTAGCTATATAATCTGCATTATTTCCATCCTTAGGAATTCGTACGGCTGCAGTAACGCGCACCTGAATTGGAGATGTTTTATATACCTGGCCTTCTATTTCAATGGTAGCTTGCCCAATTTTAAGCGCTCCTTTTGACTCGGGGGATAAAAAATAAGAGAACGTTTTTGAATAGCTTCTCTTTCCGTTTATCCATGAATTACTAACTGCCTGATTGGGACCGCCAACTACACGAAAACCCTCGAAGGATGGGGGATTAAAATTATCTCCATCCTTATTCATTTCAAAATCAACTCTCAAGCGCTCATTAATCCCCAATTGTCGCTTACTGACTTTGACATTAAATTTCACTTGAGCCTGTGTAATTCCACAGCCAAAAATAAAAATGAGAATGTAAATAAAACGCTTTGGATTCATGACCTTACCAGTCTTTATTAGATTTTACTTTTGCTCCTTTTTGTTTTTGAGCGTTCATCTTCTTCTGTACTTTTTCTTCTTCATTATTCATGGCGTCCAATAAGCTCTTTACCTGCTGAGGAGATAATTGACCGGGCTGAGGCTTCTGTTCTTGAGGTTTCTTATCTTCCCCATCTTTAGGCTCATCTGGCTTTCCTTTATCCTTTTCATCTTCGCCATCTTTCTTATCCTCTTTTTCATCGCCTTTATCTTTATCCTCCTTCGGGTCACCATCATCACCTTCCTTATTTTCACTATCATCCTCCTCTTTCTTATCGTCCTTGTCTTTATTCTCGTCATCACCTTTATCATCCTGAGGCGGATTTTTCTCTAGCATATCTTTTGCCAGGGCCAAATTATATCTGCTTTCATCATCTGTAGGATTATTTCGAAGTGCATTTTTAAAAGCTTCTACCGCTTCGGTATAGTTTTTTTCATTCATAAAGGTATTCCCCAAATTATGAAATGCTCTGTGTTTTTCGGGTTTGGCAGTGGCCAAAGAAGCTGCTTGTTTAAATCGATTCAATGCCTCGGTGTTTTTGTTTTTACCGTAGTATGCAGTTCCTAAATTATATTTTCCTGTTTCATTTGCCGGATTTAAAGCAATTGCTTTCCTGAAATTTGCTTCAGCAATTGGAAATTCATCCTCTTGAAGCGCAAGACTTGCGTCACTCAAGTATTCTTGAGCTTCCTTTAGTTCTTTTAGTTTTTCATTATTATCCTGGGCATTAAGCACAGTTGAACTAATTCCAAAGACCAAAAAGAGTACGGAAATTTTCAGCAAAAAACCTATTTCAACAACCGATATGTTATGCATGTTTTTCATTAAACAAATTTAAATTTTTTACCCAATTGGTCTTTCTTTCTAATAGTAGTACATCGAATATCAACAAAAATAATGCTCCTGCAAGAAACCACTGAAACTGATCTTTAAAGTCCGTAAACTGCTTGGCTTCAAATTCCATTTTGTCCATCCCGTTTAATATAGCCGTCACTTTATCTATAACTTCTTGAGTATTGGTCCCGTCAATATATTCTCCATCGGCTATTTCAGCAATATCAATAAGAGTTTCTTGACCAAGTCTTGTAATAACTTGCTCCCCATTTGAGTCCCGCTTATATGATTGTAGAACACCATTACGTTTTATTGGTATAGGCCCTCCTTGAAGGGTTCCTACCCCTATAGTGAAAATGCGAATTCCCATTTTGTTCGCTTCCGCAGCCGTTTCCAAAAAACTTCCTTCATGATCCTCCCCATCCGATACGATAAACAACACTCTGTTCGTCTGCTCTTCGTCATTATAATAGGTTTCTGCCATTCGAATTGTCTCATTGATTGCAGTTCCTTGAGATGAAACCATACTGGTATTCATACCTGACAGGAAAAGTTTGGCGGAGGAGAAGTCTGTGGTAATAGGAACCTGGGGGAAAGCGCTACCAGCATAACCAATTATTCCAATTCTATCACCCGCTAAGCTATTAATTATTTGAGTGATTATTTGTTTTGATTTTTCAATTCTATTTGGTGCGATATCCTCGGAAAGCATACTCTTTGAAACGTCCAAAGCAAAAACCACATCCACCCCTTCTCTTTTAATGGTTTCTAATTTGGTTCCGATCTTTGGATTAACCAAGGCAAAACTAATACAGGCAATCGCCAAGCATAAAACAAGAACTTTCATAACCGATTTAAAAACGGATTGACTGGGGCTTAATTTTTTTATTAACTTAGAATCAGCGAATTTTTTCTGAGTACGCTTTTTCCAAATCAAAACAAACAGAAAAAGTACAACTACCGCTGGTATAGCGAATAGCAAATAAAAATATATGGGTGTTTCTAATTGATACATAATGTGCCCACGAAAGCGGGTAACTTATTAATTTTTGTTATAATTCTAAACAAAACTCCTAAATATGGTAAATCGCAATAAGATATCAAGGCCCAACATTCCAAGTGCAAATAGCACCCAAGGACGAAACATTTCATCGTAATTTGTATATTTAAATTCTTCGATATCCGTTTTTTCTAATTTGTTGATTTCATCATAAATCTCGCTCAATTTTGTTGTACTGGTAGCTCTAAAATATTGACCTCCAGTGATTTTTGCAATATCCTTCAACAGAACTTCATCAATATTTACCTGCACATTTCCATATTGAAAACCTCCATCTGGCCTTATACCAATAGGAGACATCGCCAAACCATTTGTCCCTAACCCAATGGTATATACTTTTATACCAAACTCAACCGCCAATTCACTCGCAATTTTGGGATCTATATATCCGGTATTATTAACCCCATCGGTAAGTAAAATAATGACCTTGCTTTTTGCTCGACTCTCCTTTAATCTGTTCACAGAAGTTGCCAGTCCCGAACCAACAGCGGTCCCGCCGTCAATGATAGTATTATATACAATCGATTTTAACGATGACAAAACAATACTTTTATCACTAGTCAGAGGAGTTTTAGTATAGCTCTCTCCAGCATATTCTACCAGACCAATTCGATCATTCGGACGAGCATTAATAAAGCTAGCTGCAACCATTTTTAAGGCCTCAAGTCGGTTAGGTTTTAGGTCCCTGGCTAACATACTTGCTGATACATCAATAGCCATAACGATATCTATCCCTTGTGAGGTTTTAATCTTTGTAGTTTCGTCGACCGTTCGCGGTCTTGTCATTGCTACTATGATTGCAGACAATGCCAATAAACGCAGTACAAAAAGGATCGGGCGTAAACTGGCAAGCCAATTTTTTCCTGTTTTAAATCCTTTAATACTTGAAATTTTTAAGGAAGCCGTCTGCTGTTTGCGCTTCCAAAAGTACCATAGCATTAATCCCGGCACTATAAGGAACAACCAGAAGAGCTGTGGATTTACAAATTCAAAGTTTTCAAACATTATTTTTTACTTTCTGAAATTTCAAGTTCAATTGAATCGGTGATTCGCTTTTTTATACCTTCCGAGAAACGACCATCATCTTTATAAACAATTAAAACTTGTTGCAAACCATCTTGCTGTGCAAATAACAATAAGTCATATTGGCTAGATTCTTTGAGAACCTTCTTATCTGAAATTTGCACATTAAACTCGCCATAAGCCCTCATCCCTTTTATGCCCTTTTCTGTTTCAAAATCTTCCCGTTTTACCAACATGTTTTTGGCACCACCTTTCTCCAAATCTCCTAAAGCACCTTCTAAAGCAACATTTAAATCTATTTCCTTAGGCTGAGCCAATTTCGAAGTAGTCACAACAATATAAAAAGGATCTTGTTTTTGGCCATAGCTAAAAGTGCTCATTTCTTTGATTACAGTCTCTAAGCTTTCGGGTACTTCAACATTGGCGCGAATTAAAACTTCTGGAGTTTCTAGGATAACCGACGGGTTTCCATATTCACTTTTAATCCAACGCCCTTCAGATAAATCACGCATTTCATTCCCTATCACAATATCTTTCAAATTATCAAACCCTTTAACACTTCCGTAAATAACTCCTGAAAGCAATAAGGCCCCAAGCACAATTGAAAGACCAACAACCCACTTTTTACGTTCACGTTTTTTTCGAAGTGCTTCCAAATATTGTTCGTTTTCCAATAACTCCTCCTCTGTTGGTTCTGGAATTACTTCGTGTGTTTCATTTATAATATTTTCAATAGTATTTCGATCAGCCTCAGCCTGGCCAATTTCCTGCTGCATTTTGGCAAATTTTACTAAATCTGCACGTTTCAAAATTTGATCAAGATGCCTAATAGTCTCCCTATCGAAATCGAAATGTCCAGCATCTTTATGCAATTGAAGTCTTTCAATGAGTTCATCACTCGTACTTTCTAACACAGAATCATCCACTTCTCTATCTAGATATCGTTTTACAATTTCGGTTAGGTTCGAATAATATTCCTTTGACTTATTTTCATTAATCAAATGTGATTCGTCAAGTTTTTTTAATGCAAAAATAGCTTCTTCATAGGGTGGTAAAACTTCTTCTTTTGCCGCTTTTCTTTTTTTTCTTCGGAAAAGAATATAAACCAATAATCCTGCTGCAATTAATATTGGGATGAACCAGGTGAAGAACTTTTTAAAATCGAAGGGTGGTCCATACACTTCAATCGCAGGTTTGATGTCGAACATCTTCTGCTTTATTGTGTCTACGGCCACGTCTCGAACTTCTACTTTAACCGAATCAGTTGCAAAAGCTTTATTATTGATCAAGACCTGTTGCTGAGGAATCGTATATTTCCCTGAATCAAACTGAGTCAATCCGTATTTTTTTATTAACCGATACTTCGCTTGCTCGAAAGTGGTGTCAATTTTATAGGAATCGATCATTTCTAGAGGCGCGAACGTTTGCCCTTCTGGAAAAATTACAATATCCGTAGAATCTACCTGAACCTCTATGGTATATCGAATCTCTTCGCCAATTTTTATGCTCGTAGAATCTATAGATGAGGTTACTTGAGAAAAAGAGAAGAAAGAGAAGAGAAAAAAGAATATAGACAATGCGCTTCTTAGCAAAAACGGTTTTGTGGTTTTTGTTAAGAATCTATCGTTTTTCGTATTCAATCTAAAATCTAACATCTAATATCTCATGTCTTTTTATAATTATCTTCTTTTAAAATAGCCCAATAACTTCTTAACGTAGCTCTCATCAACACGACAGCTCAATGCCCCTGCGCCACTCTTTAAGAATGCATCTTGAAAATAATCAACTCGCCCTCTATAGTAAGAATTGTAATTGGCACGAACCGCTTTTGAACCAGTATTTACTAGCATT
Organism: Flavobacteriaceae bacterium; assembly: GCA_047614245.1. Classification (GTDB taxonomy): domain Bacteria; phylum Bacteroidota; class Bacteroidia; order Flavobacteriales; family Flavobacteriaceae; genus Ulvibacter. The sequence continues at coordinate 964 of JBLHIC010000043.1, read as the reverse complement.
AGTTCCCCTGTTTCTTCATCTTCCATTTCTACCATCCCTAAATTTGGAATAGTTTCTTCATGCCTATCGTATATTCTAATTCCAGTAACGTCATGCTTTCCAGATGCAATTTTCAATGTATTTTTATAGCCATCCGTGATAAAATCGGAAAGGACAAAAACAATTGCTTTCTTCTTCATTATATTGCTTAAAAACTTGAGTGCTAGCGTCACATCGGTCTTTTTGCTCTTAGGTTTAAATTCGATCAGTTCTCGAATGATTCTAAGAACATGTGATTTTCCTTTTTTCGGAGGAATATAAAGTTCTATCTCGTCTGTAAATAAAATAAGGCCAATCTTATCATTATTTTGGGTAGCTGAAAATGCAAGTGTTGCTGCAATTTCTGTCACAATTTCATTTTTAAACTGATTGTCCGTTCCAAATAATTCTGATCCACTTATGTCTGCCATAAGCATCAAAGTGAGTTCCCGTTCTTCTTCAAAAACTTTTATGTAAGGCTCATTATATCTTGCGGTTACATTCCAGTCGATATTTCGAACATCATCTCCAAATTGATATTGACGCACTTCACTAAAGGTCATTCCTCGTCCCTTAAAAGTACTGTGATACTCTCCACCAAACATGTGATCGCTTAATCGACGTGTTTTAATCTCGATTTTCCGTACTTTCTTAAGAAGTTCCTTAGTGTCCATTATTTGACTTATGATGTATGAGTTACAATCGACCTTGGATCAAATGATCCAAATTCATCATTCTAAAAGCTACAATAACTATGGCACTTCGATCTCGTTAACGATCTTGTTAATAATGTCTTCGGAAGTAATATTCTCTGCCTCGGCTTCATAGGTAATCCCAATACGATGACGCAGCACATCATGAACTACAGCTCGCACATCCTCAGGAATCACATAGCCTCTTCTTTTTATAAAAGCATAACATTTTGCAGCCATTGCTAGATTTATAC
>JBLHIC010000042.1:0-19770 GCA_047614245.1 Flavobacteriaceae bacterium | reverse complement strand
TAACTGCTAAATGTTATGGAGGTGATATTTCTCGAAAGCGTAAGCTATTAGAGAAACAAAAGAAAGGAAAAAAACGAATGCGACTGGTAGGTAATGTTGAAATCCCACAAGAAGCTTTTATGGCCGTTTTAAAATTAAATGACTAAACAAAAAAGAGGCTGCCTTTATAGACAGCCTCTTTTTTTATTTTCTAAATACATTTCTAAGGGCACGCAATCAACACCGCATCTAATGATGTTTGAGCAGTTGCGACGGCAGTAGCTCCCCCACAATTTTCGGCAATTAGCCTCTGAAGAGCGCTCTTGTACGTTGCGCATAGAGCGAGATCCGTAGGAGCTGCAGCAAAGGCTATTGCCGCGGCTATTGAGTCATCCGCTGCTTGTGCACAATCAACGGCATCTTCAACTTTCTTGCAAGAAGTAAAAGCTAGGCTCAAAATTAGCGCTGTAAATAATAGTTTTTTCATATCGTTTGATTGTTAATTAGTTAGAAACAAATATGGTCAAAACTAATGACTATTCATAGAAAAATGTTAAGGTTTATGGACACGGGAGGGGTAATTAGCCGACAAAACTAATTACAACTACCTATAGATTATAGATGTAGCGTCAAAATGTTGTGGAGGTGATATTTCTCGAAAGCGTAAGCTATTAGAAAAACAAAGGAAAAAAAAGAATGCGACTAGTGGGTAATGTTGAAATCCCACAAGAAGCTTTTATGGGCGTCTTAAAACTAAATGATTAATTCCCACAGCTTGTGCCAGCGGCTTCCAGTCCAGCAATATAAATAGTATAAGAAGTTCCTGTGTCCTCACCATTAACGGATGCATTCCCGTCGCTTTCTTCGCAAACTTCGAAATTAGGGGTCTGGGAAGAGCTACAGGTAACACAAGAAGATCCATTGTCTTTTTTACAAGACTGGATAGTAGTTACCGCTAAAAGGATGATAATTAGGTAGGATTTTTTATACATGTTTAATGATTTCTGAAAACAAAACGGCTTTGATCTCGTTTTATTCTTTTGCTTTTAATTCATTTTCGGCTCTTCTGGTATTTAAAACCGCTTCTAGATCCAATGGCTTTCCTATATAAACTAAATGACTGCCTTCGTCGACCTCCATTTTTGTGTGAACACTAACAATATCCAAAAAACCTCCAGGGTGTTTTAAAAACAAAGCAATAGCGTCATCATCTTTTTCGATAATTTGTAAAAAACGCGTGAATTCATCGATCGAATCTATTGAAATCTCTTGAATAGATGGGTATTCATTTGCTACTTGAGAAAACTTAGTATAGTCGTGTGTATGAGAAAACAACTCTTTTGAAGAAGGATTCGTGTTTGTCTGCAATTCTTGAGACGTCATTAATCTAAAAATGCCTGTTTCTCCAAACTCCTTCCCAAAACGGCTTATTGCCTGACTGTTAATTTCATCACTACCAGTCATCGCAAGTAAATAGCCAACATCGTTTAATTCAATATTGTCTGTTAATTCGACCGAATATATATCTGCATTAATAGCCTCAAGCCCTAGTTCCTTTGCGGTAGTAATATTGAATACATTGGTGTCTACAAGAACGACATGACGTTTATTTTTTTGAAGATAGGCTGCTATTAATCTTGAGAATTTTGAAGCTCCTACAATTAACACTCCTTCTGAAGTTTTTAAAAAGACGCCCACAATTTTCGAAAAAAGCCTTGCGGTGGTGGCGTTTAACATTACCGTAACTAGAACAACAGCAAAAACCAATGGAGTGATATACTCTGCTCCCGGTTCTCCAAGCAAGACCAATTTAGTTCCGAATAATGAAGCGATCCCTGCTGCAACAATTCCGCGAGGCCCCACCCAACTAATAAATAACTTTTCATTAGTTTTTAGAGAGGAGTTTATGGTACTCAAAAAGACTCCCAGCGGCCTTAAAATAAAAATAATAATTGCCAACAATATTCCTGTTTGCCAACTGTAAACTAACATCAGATCGTCTAAACTAATATTGGCTGCCAGAAGAATGAATAAAATTGAAATTAACAACACACTCAGCGATTCTTTGAAGTAGAGTAATTCTTTCAGGTTAGGAAGGTCACTATTCCCCAAAAACATTCCCATTACCACTACCGAAAGTAAGCCAGATTCGTGAGCGAAAAGATCACTTTCAACAAAAATTAAAAGCACCACAGAAAGAGATACAACATTGAGAAGATAGTGTGGTATAAGCTTCTTTTTAACTGCCATATAAAGTGCATATCCGCCCGAAATACCAAAGGCAAACCCAATAAGAACGATTTTTCCGAATTCGATTAAAGCTTCCCTTGTGTAACCAGCATCTTGATCTTCAATAGAAATAAATTCGAATACCAATACAGCAACTAATGCACCTATTGGATCAATTAAAATTCCCTCCCATTTCAACACTGCAGAAACATCTTTTTTTAACGGAATGTTTCTTAAAATAGGGGTTATTACAGTTGGTCCGGTAACAATAATTAGTGCAGAAAATAGAAAAGAGATTTTCAAGCTTAAACCAAAAACATAATGAGTAGCAATTCCAGCTCCAATGAAAGTTATTAGGGAACCTAAAGTAATTAATTTACCAATTACAGGACCAACTTTTGTAATCTCCCCTCGCTTTAGTGTCAACCCGCCCTCGAATAAAATAACTCCAATAGCCAAAGACACAAAATAAAATAAACTTTCACCAGGAAAAAAGCCTTTTTTACCATTCCAAATAGGTTGGATCCATTGTGTGCCATCTTCTGAAAGAAAAGTTGAAATAGGCCCAACAAAGAGTCCAATTAAAATAAGAGGTAAGATGGCTGGGATCTTAAACTTCCAAGCTACCCACTGAGCAATAATTCCTAAAATAATAATACTAGCTAGTTCAACCATTATTCCTTTTCTATTAAATCATAAAAATAAGAGAATTGTTGAAATACAACCCCTTCCATTGAAATATAATTAAAAATTAGTGTCAGTTTTTAATTTAATAAAAAATACTATCTTACCCTTTTGCAGAAGGAATGCCATTTTCATGAAAACCACTATTTCCTTATTTTTATTAATCGATGAGTGAACACAACAATATCCCTTCTGAAGGTTTAAAGGGTTTGAAGAAACATTGGCGCAACGATCTTTCTGCCGCTTTCACCGTCTCTCTGGTTGCATTGCCTTTGGCATTAGGAATCGCTGTTGCTTCAGGTGTATCGCCAATGGCTGGAGTATTATCAGCAATTATTGGGGGGGTTGTCACTACATTTTTACGCGGCGGACATCTAGCAATTAATGGCCCCGCAGCTGGGCTAATTGCCGTGATCCTAGGAGGTTTGGTAGTGCTTGAAGGGAATATCAATTATGTTTTAGCTGCAATTGTTGTTTCCGGAGCTATTCAAGTTGCATTGGGGGTTCTCAAAATGGGACGTTTTGCCAAGCTATTACCTTCCTCCGTTCTCCACGGAATTTTAGCAGCTATTGGCGTAATCATATTTGCCAAACAAGCTCATTATGCGCTCGGAACTGTTTCAACTGCTGAAACAACTTTTGGAACGCTTCTAGATATTTTCTATAAACTTCCTGAAACGAACCCATTCGTTTTTTTAGTTTCATTCGTGGGTATTTTAATTCTAATCTTTTACAAAAAAATTAAATATAAATTTATTAGAGTAATCCCAGCTCCCATGTGGGTTTTATTGTTGGCACTTCCTATAGTATTTGGATTTGACTTTTTTACGGAACACAGTATTTCTTTTTTCGGATTCGAATACAGGGTTGGCCCAAAATTACTAATTGATATTCCTGCTAATCCTTTGGATAGTATTATGTACCCGGATTTTGGTATGGTCGGGACTACAGCATTCTGGCTTACTGTCTTATCTATTACTATGATTGCATCAGTAGAAACTTTGGCAAGTGCCCGTGCCGTTGATAAGCTAGATCCGCATAAGCGTACTACAAACCTTAATAAAGATCTAGTGGGAGTTGGTCTTAGTACAATGGTTTCTGGGGCATTAGGAGGGCTTCCAATAATAACTGTAATTGTTAGAAGTACGGTTAATGTAAATAGCAATGCGAAAACGAAATGGTCCAATTTATACCACGGTATCTTTCTTACACTCTTTGTTCTTGTCTTCGCGCCTGTTCTAGGAAGCGTCCCTTTGGCCGCATTAGCGGCAATATTAGTATATACTGGGTTTAAACTTGCCTCTCCAAAAGTATTTAAAAATGCCTACGAGCAAGGGGTTGAACAACTACTATTCCTTACATCAACACTTGTAATAACATTATTTACAGATTTACTCTTTGGAATTGTTGGAGGAATTATTATAACACTTTTAATACATATGCTCTTAGCAAAAGTGGGCTTCATTCGGTTTTTTAAAATGATTTATAAGTCGGGCTCCAAAGTTTACCGTTTGGAGAATGGCGTTTATGATGTTAAATTAAAAGGGGTTTCTAATTTCCTGTACGCCCTAAGAATGGACAAATTACTAGAAGAGATTCCTAGAGGGTCTACTGTTCGTGTGGATATGTCACAAACCCGCTTAGTTGATTTAACAATAATGGAAAATTTAATTGAATTTAAACGTGTCCATGATAACGCCGGTGGAGATGTGAAATTAATTGGTCTAGACAATCATGTGGCATCTACGAGTCATAATCGCGCTCTAAAAATAGTTACAGGACGGGTCAAAAAACGCATTACCAAACGACAAATTCGTTTACAAAAAATGGCTATCGCGAATAGATGGTCATTTGACAGAGAAGTGGACTGGAATACTTCTTACCTTAGGAATTTTCATTTTTTTGATTCTCGCCCAATAGAAATGAAGAGTAATTCCATCCAAGGTATTGATATAGAAAATAATGCGAAATGGGAAATTGCGGATATTGTATTCGATGAAGGGGCATTACTCGCGTTAGAAGTATATCAAACTACCGTACAGGTGATCAGGTTACCGTCTCATATTCCAATATTTATAATTGACAAGGAAGGTCTCTTTGATAAGGTTTTTGATAGAGTTAAAGTTTTTTCTGGCGGAAGGGGAGATATTAATTTTAAAAAATATTCCGGGTTTTCGAGTAAATTTCAATTAAGTGGAAACGACGAGGGGGCTATTAGATCCTTCTTTTCTGACGATTTAATACACTTCTTAGAGCAAAATGAAATTCACCATATTGAGAGTAATGGAGAGGCTTTAATGATTTTTAAGTACCTTCATATTGCTCGAACGGATGAAGTAAAAAACATGCTCACTTTTGGGCTCGATCTATTAAGACATATGGGGCTGAAAAGCACTTCTTAAGCATCATAATTCATTACAACTATAGTTAATTCTTAATAATCCCTTAACGCTCTTACACATTTCCTTCCCTTTTTGTATTTTGCGCTTTCTATGAAGCTATATCCAATTGAAGCAGGGAATTTTAAGCTAGATGGGGGTGCCATGTTTGGTGTTGTCCCAAAGAGTCTATGGACAAGAACGAATCCTGCCGACAACAATAATATGATCGACATCGCGGCGCGATGTCTCCTTATTGAAAATGGTAAAAGGCTTACGCTCATCGATACTGGAATGGGTGACAAGCAAAGTGATAAATTCTATGGATACTATTATCGTTGGGGAAATTTCAATATAGATGATAGTTTGAAAAAGCACGGTTTTCATCGAGATGATATTACTGATGTTTTTATGACCCATCTTCATTTTGATCATTGTGGGGGAAGCGTTCAATGGAACAATGATAAAACCGGATACGAACCAGCTTTTAAAAATGCAAGCTTTTGGAGTAATGAACGTCATTGGAACTGGGCCACAAAACCTAACCGAAGAGAAAAAGCTTCCTTTTTAAAAGAGAATATTTTACCCATGCAAGAAAGCGGTCAGCTTAAATTCGTAAGGGACGCACAACGATCGATTTCATTGGAAGGAAACGTTGATTTTTCTGAAGTAAAAGAACTTGACTTTGGTGTTTTCTTCGCAGATGGACATACCGAAAAACAAATGATTCCTCAAATTAATTTTAATGGAAAGACCATTGCTTTTATGGCAGATTTACTTCCAACTGCAGGTCATTTGCCATTGCCTTTTGTAATGGGCTACGATACCAGGCCATTATTAACAATGTCTGAAAAAGAAAAGTTTTTAAATGTCGCTGCAGATAACAATTACTATTTATTTTTAGAGCACGATGCTCACAATCAAATAATCACCGTAAAACACACCGAAAGAGGTGTTCGATTGAACGAATGTTTTACTTTTAACGAACTTTTTAATTAATTATAAAACTTATGAAAATCAGTAAAATTTTCCTAATAGTTACTTCTTCAGCTATTTTAATAGGTTGTGGAGGTATAGCGCCCGTTGTTTCAACACCAATAACAAGCATTGACACGCTTCCATTAAAAACCAGCCCATTAACAGATAGTCAAACTAAGAACTGGGGCGCCTATGACTTGTCCCGAGATACCATTCCTGGAATGAGTATTGATAGAGCCTATTCAGAGATTATTAAAAATAAAAAAGGCACAACAGTAGTCGTTGCTGTAATTGACAGTGGGACGGATATAGAACATGAAGATCTTAAAAATGTTCTCTGGACCAATAAAAAAGAAGTCCCCGGTAACGGAATAGACGATGACAAGAACGGTTATATTGACGATATTCATGGATGGAACTTCCTTGGTGATATCGTAGAAGAGAACATGGAGTATGTTCGTTATATTAGAAAGTTGGGACCCAAATATGATGGGAAGTCGGAGAGTTCAATTAGTGCAGCTGACCGTGAAGAATTTGCAATATATCAAAAAGCTAAGGCTGAGTTCGAAAAGGATTCTCAAAAAACTCTGGCTAACAAGGCTCGCTATGAACAAATTCTTGCTCAAGTTAAGCCAGGTCATGCAGCAATGACTAAGAAATTTGGGAAAGAAAACTACACTAAGAGTGATCTTGCCGCTATTGCTAATCCTAGCGAAGAAGAGCAACAACTAATCCCTATGTTAACTCAAATGCTAGGTTTTGCTGATACTGTTCCTGAAGTAATTATACAGTTAACCGGGGGGATCGATTCTTTCAGTGGCAGGCTAGAGAGTCACTTCAGCACCACCAAAGATTTTAGGAGCGTTTTGAAAGATAACCCAGACGACATTAACGACAAGGTCTATGGTAATAATGATGTTGATGGACCGAGTACAAAAAAAGAAGATGTAAAGCACGGAACGCATGTCGCGGGTATTATTGGAGCACAACGCAATAATGGAATTGGAATAAACGGAGTTGCTAACAATGTTGAAATTATGGTAGTCAGAGCTGTTCCCGATGGCGACGAGTATGATAAAGATATTGCTTTGGCAATACGATATGCCGTGGATAATGGGGCAAAAGTTATAAATACGAGCTTTGGTAAATATTATTCCCCACATCCAGAATGGGTTTGGGATGCTATTAAATATGCTGCCGATAAAGATGTTCTAATTGTAAATGCCGCTGGTAATGAAGGTATAAATCTTGATGAAATACAAGTATATCCAAATGATCAAGAAGGAACCGGAATAGAAGTGGGGGATACCTTTATCACTATAGGCGCCTTAAACACCAAATATGGAAGTGAAATGGTCGCTAACTTTTCTAACTATGGTGCTTCTAACGTAGATGTTTTTGCGCCAGGGGTGAAAATATGGTCTACCACCCCATTAAACACCTACGAGTTTTTGCAAGGAACCTCCATGGCGGCTCCGGCTGTGGCAGGCGTTGCTGCGGTGATTCGCTCTCAGTACCCTAACCTTTCAGCCAAACAAGTAAAACAAATATTAATGAATAGTGGTCTCTCTTCTAAAACACCAGTTATTTTAGGAGGAGACACAGGTAATCAAGAAATATTTGACAGTATTTCTAAGTCCGGGAAAATGGTGAATCTTTATAACGCCTTAATTATGGCTTCAAAAATCTAGAATTAATGAAAAGAATATATAAGTCTTTATTCGCTTTTATGGTTGTTACGGCAGTTACGGCTCAAAATAATACCAGCTATTGGCAACAAAAAGTAGATTATAAAATGGAGATTGATATGGATATTACTTCCTATCAATACAAAGGAAAACAGGAATTAAAATACACTAACAATTCACCAGATACTTTAAAGCGGGTATTTTATCATTTGTACTTTAATGCCTTTCAGCCCGGTAGCGAGATGGACGTTCGATCACGAACTATTTCAGATCCAGATCGACGTGTCAAGGATCGTATTTCAAAACTGAATCCCGCAGAAGTTGGCTTTATAAAACCAACTTCCCTAACTCAGGATGGTGAACCTTTGACATACGAAGTCGTAGGAACCATCCTTGAAGTGACGCTTAATAAGGCAATACTTCCTGGGGAAAGCACTATCTTCAAAATGGTTTGGGACGCGCAAGTCCCTGAACAAATTCGCAGAAGTGGTCGAAATAATTCAGAGGGAATAGACCTATCAATGGCGCAATGGTATCCAAAGCTAGCGGAATATGATTTTGAAGGCTGGCATGCAGATCCTTATATAGGAAGAGAGTTTCATGGGGTTTGGGGTGATTTTGACGTGAAAATCACCTTAGATGCTAATTATACTATTGGCGGTACGGGTTATCTTCAAAACCCAGATGATATAGGTCATGGTTATGAAGCTCCCGGACAAAAGGCTAAAAAGCCTAAAAAAGGAAAGTATACCTGGCATTTTATTGCGCCTAATGTTCATGATTTTACTTGGGCAGCGGACACTAATTATATTCATGACACGTATCCCGGGCCCAACGGAGTAACACTTCATTTCTTCTACAACAACGATCCAAAGATTATTGAAAACTGGAAAAACTTGCAGCCAAAAACCGCGGAATTGATGGCTTTCTTTAATAAAAATATAGGAGATTATCCCTATAAGCAGTATTCAGTAATACAAGGAGGTGATGGTGGTATGGAGTATGCTATGTGTACTTTAATTAGTGGTAACGGCAAGTTTAGTGGATTAATGGGGGTTACTTCCCATGAGATGGCACATTCTTGGTTTCAGTTCTTACTAGCGACCAACGAAGCAAAACACGAATGGATGGATGAAGGTTTTACCTCCTATATTTCAGATGAGGCATTAAATGCAGTCAATAAAGAAGAAAATCCAAATCCACACGCTGGTTCTTATCGAGGTTATTATTTCTTAGCAAAAAGTGGAGAAGAACATCCTCAAACGACGCACGCTGACCGTTACGCAAGCAACCGCTCCTATGGAATTAGTGCCTATAGTAAAGGCGCTGTGTTCTTAGCACAATTGGAATATGTGATTGGAAGTGATAATTTAAAAAAGACGTTAAAACGTTATTTCAATGATTTTTCATTTAAGCATCCAACACCGAATGATTTTATTCGTTCTGCAGAAAAAGTTAGTGGTTTCGAATTAGATTGGTATTTAACAGACTGGACTCAAACAACCAATACGATCGACTATGTAATTAAAAGCGTTCTTATGAGTGAAAATAAAACAAAGGTTGTTCTTGAGCGAAAAGGATTGATGCCGATGCCTATTGATCTATTCGTAACCTATGAAGACGGTTCCGAAGAATCATATTATATCCCGCTTCAAATGATGCGGGGTGAAAAACCAAATCCTTATCCTAATTTAAAACGAATTGTGCTAAGAGACTGGGCTTGGGCCTTTCCTGAATATGCATTTGAAATTGACAACGGCAAAAAAGTCAAAAACATGAAGATTGACGTAAGTCAGCGAATGGCCGATATCAATTTAGAGAATAATACTTTCGAAGAATAACTTATTTATTATAAATTTCTGAAAGCCCCGTTTCAAACAGAAACGGGGCTTTTTATAGTCTAATATTGTATTTTTACCATATGGCATTAGGCTTCCCAAAATCAGAAAATTTAAAAAGTAGAACAACGATAAAACAACTGTTCGACCAAGGGAGGTCATGCACATCCTTTCCTGTGAAGCTTCTTTATATTCCACAAAGTAACCTCAAAACAACACAGGCTGCATTTGCTGTGCCTAAGCGTAATTTCAAACTCGCCGTTAGTCGCAACCGCATTAAAAGACAAATGCGTGAAGCTTATAGACTTCATAAACAATTGTTAACAACAAATAGCAATACGGATTTTTCGTTGCTGTTTTTATATCTTGGCAAGGATAAGCCTAAATATGATAAGCTAGAAAAGGCCTTTAAGGTGTTGTTCAAAAAGTTAGTAGATGAAAATAGTTAGCCTACTTTTATTTTTATTAACCTAGAATTTTATACTTTAACCGTAAAAACGGCGTTGCTCAACCCCTCTGTCTGCAAATGATTAATTCACTTTAGGACTGAAAAGAAAAAATAAGAAATCTGTTTAATTAATTTCTGAAAATCCTCTTTCGTTATTTATGAGGATCATTCGGTAAAAAATACATTATGAAGAAGAAGCTACTTATTCCTATACTAGCTATTGGGATTTTATTTACTACCGTTAGTTTTAAAAGCGATTTTTTTGAAATCGCAAAACAAATAGAAATCTTTACTACGCTATATAAAGAGTTGAATATGAACTACGTAGATGAGGTAACTCCTGCCGATTTAATGGACAAAGCCATTAAAGGGATGTTGAAGGATCTAGATCCGTATACCATGTATTGGAACGAGCAACAAGTAGAAGACGCAAAAATTAATAATTCTGGTGTTTATACCGGTATTGGCGCTACCGCAAAAACCAAGAAAGACAAGATCATTATCACAGAACCATTCCAAAACTATCCCGCAGATAAAGCCGGATTAAAAGCTGGAGATCAAATCATTAAGATTGGTTCGGTAAAAGTTTCAGATTTTGAAGAAGACGCGGGAGAGTTATTAAAAGGAGCTCCAGGGTCAAAAATCGAGCTTACCTATTTAAGACAAGGTAAATCCAAGACTACTATATTGACAAGAGAGGCTATAGATGTTCACGCGGTTCCCTTTTTCAAACTAATTAATGACGATATAGGTTATATAGTTCTTACAAAGTTTAATCGCAAAACAACTAAAGAGACAAAAGCAGCTTTGAATGAGTTAAAGGACCAGGGGGCAAAAAAAATTATTTTGGACCTTAGGGGGAATCCAGGCGGATTACTTAATGAAGCTATCAGTATTGTAAATTTATTTGTGCCTAAAGGGGAGGTTATTACAACGACCAAGTCTGTTATTGAGAAATACAATAAAACATATAAAACAACTCAGGAGCCTGTAGATACTGAAATTCCATTGGTTGTTTTAGTAAATGGCCGAAGCGCTTCTGCAAGTGAAATTGTGTCAGGAGGCTTGCAGGATTTAGACAGAGCAGTAATTGTAGGGGCTAGAAGTTTCGGAAAAGGACTGGTACAGCGACCAAAAAAATTAACTTATGGAACCCAATTAAAGGTTACAATTTCTCGCTATTATACTCCTAGTGGACGATGTATACAGGCCTTAGATTATTGGAATAGAGATGAAAACGGGGACCCTGTAAGAAAAATACCAAAAGAGTTTAGTTCCTTCAAAACTAAAGGAGGGCGAGTTGTTTATGACGGTGGTGGAATCCTACCAGATGTTGAATTAGAAACCGCTGCGTTTAGCCCAATAACAACAGCGCTATTGAAGGATGATGCCATTTTCGATTATGCTACTGAGTATCACTATACAAATCAAATGACAGACTGGAAGAACTTTACAATTACGGATACGGATTTTCAAAATTTTATTGGTTTCCTAAAGAGCAATAATTTCCAATATGAAACGGAAACGGAAAAAGGATTTGCTGAAGCCCTAAGACGCGCCGAAGATGACAATTTAGATGGAAGTATTGAATCTAGTTATAAGCAATTAATGAAGTCTATAGACGGCGCTAAAGACAAAGCTTTGGTATCGAAAAAAGCTGAAATTATGTCTTTACTAAGCGATGAAATATTAAAAAGATATTTTTATCGTGATGGGTTATACAATTATCAAGTTGAAAATAATCCTGAGATCCTGGAGGCCGTTTCTATCTTGAATAATGAAAAACGATATAGTAAAATATTAAAATAATTATTTTTTTATCATAGCAATGTGTGGAATTCCATCTTCAAGATATCCTTCCCCAATTTGTTTAAAGTCGTGACATTCGTAGAATTTTCTTAGATAGGTCTGTGCCGATATTTTAATTGTTTCTGCTTTATAGCGAGATTTAATAGCCTTAATTGAGGCTTGCATAATATGATTTCCATATCCATATTTTCTCTGTGCAGATTCAACCACAACCCGTCCAATTGAGGCTTCTTCAAAGTATATTCCTGGCTCAAAACACCGCGTATAAGCCACAACCTTCCCCTCTTTTTTACCAATAATATGAATTGCTTTGGAGTCCATTCCGTCAAGGTCTTGGTAAACACAATCTTGTTCTACAACAAAAACGTCACTTCGCAACTGTAGTAGGTCATATAATTCATTAATTGAAAGTTCCTCGAAATTCTTTACTAAAATTTCCATATCGAATTGGTATTATATCAGTTTAGCTTTAAAATATCGTATCGCTAATTTGACGTTAGTTAGTCTTGAACAATAATATCTTTAGGGTCGTCTTTACTGTATTCTGGCTGAATGTTTACATGATTAATTCCAAAATCACTATATAGTAACTCTTCTACTTTGTAAAGAATTTTATCAAATTGTGAAATCGAAATATCTTCATGAAACTCAGCGTGAGCCTCTAGATGAATTTCCCTATCATTGAGCTGCCAGACATGCATATGATGAACATTCTGAATTTCAGGAAATTTGCTAATAGCCTCACTTATTGCTTCAAGGTTCAAATTCTCAGGTGTAAACAACATCAGAATTTTATAAGATCTTTTTAGGAGATCGTAACCTATAAAAAGTAAGTAGACCGCAATCAGTACCGTTAAAAAACTGTCTACCCAATACCAGCTATAATACTTCATCAATATACCCCCTATTAAAACCGCAATTGAAGCCGCCATGTCCGAAAATAAATGCAAATATGCCGAGCGCATATTTATGTTCTCTCTAGAATCTTTCCGAAGCAATAATACACTTAAACCGTTCGCTACAATTCCTAATAGAGCCAGCCAAATTACAAGTCCGCTTTCTATTTCTTTTGGATGAATAAAACGAACTACAGCTTCGTAAATTAAATAAAAGGCAACAAGAACTAAAGATAAGGCATTGACAAAAGCAGCAATTATTTCAGCACGCTTATATCCAAAAGTACGTTCAGAAGAAGCCTCTTTTTTTGAATATAAATCCGCTATGTAACTTACTATTAAAGAAAGTACATCACCAAAATTATGCAATGCGTCTGAAAGTAACGATAAACTTCCTGAAATTAATCCACCTATAGCTTGAGATACCGTAATAACTATATTGAGGATAATAGTAAAAAGGAGCTTCCTGCCTTTTAGATCTTTATAATCGTGAACATGTATATGCGAATGACTCATGTCGTTACTTTATAAGCAACCTATTTTGTCGACTCGGGTCTGATGACGCCCCCCTTCAAAGGAAGTATTTAAGAAAGTATTTACCATTGCTACTGCCTGCGGAATAGAAGTAAAACGCGCGGGAATACATAATATATTTGCATCATTATGTTGGCGTATCAAACTCACAATTTCCTTACTCCAACAAAGCCCAGCTCTCACATTAGGATACTTATTTGCTGTCATAGCAACACCGTTTGCGCTACCACAAATCAAAACCCCAAAAGCTACTTCACTATTATTTACAGCTTTTGCTACAGGATTAGCAAAATCTGGATAGTCAACACTATCAATAGTGTTGGTCCCATAATTAACTACTTCGTGTCCCAACTCTTTTAATAAATCAACAATCGCAAATTTATAATCCGGTCCTGCGTGATCGTTTCCTATAGCAACTTTCATTCGTTTTATTTTTTTACAAAGATAGTAATTAGTTTGAGGCTTATTTTTTCTATATAAATTACCTATATCTATTTACAAAACCTTTATTAATATTTCAGTTAATAACTATGTTGATATTTATAACACAGAAATTTAAAAATAAAGTTGTGTATTATTTATTAATTATTAAGAGCAACTAAATTTTAAAGCAACCACTATTTTTTAACTATTTTTATTATGTATTTATAACTAATTAATCTTGACATCTGAACAAATAAAAAGTAAAATCTTATTAAAATAACTTGTTAATTAACCCTATTCACAAATGTTAACTAATCATCTTAAGTGTTTATTTCCAGAGGAATTAAATTATTTACAATGTTTATAAGCTATCAATAATTAGCGACAACTTTTATTAAAACTAAATTACATAAAAGTTATAGTAGCTATTAACAAACAATAATAAACATCATTTATTTTTAAAATTTATAAAAGAAAAAGGTGTTTATGATATTAGTGTTGATAACTGAAAAACTACACAATTCTTAGGTTAGAAGTATCGTTTAAATCGTTCATTATTTTTTTAGTTTTATTTATGTCTTTTTTATGAACCTGTAGCCTAATTCCACCAAATGCGTTCGAGTGAAATGGAAGTACTCCAATCATTGTTTCGTGTAAAAATACATAGTCAATACTCTCTTGATCAAATAATAATTTAAGAACAACATACTCACTAGGGAATGTAAAAAAGGCAATGGTTTTAAAGTCTACCATATTATATTAATTGGACTTCTAACAAGGTACTAAATCTTTGTAAATACACCTATTCTATTGATTTAGAAAGCGTACTTTTACCGGAATTAATAAATTACAATGCCAAAAAGAAAAATTAAAAACAAAAAACAACAAAATAACGGACTAGAACAAAGCATCCTTACCATTCTTCGAAAGGACTATTCAAGACCTCATAATTACAAGCAAATTGCTGGAAAATTAGGTCTTGATGATGCTAGCAGTCGCAATCAGATCATTAAAAAACTAAAGGCTCTTCAAATACAAGGTACTATCAAAGAAATTGATAGAGGACAATACATTATCACCCCATCAAAAAATTATTATACAGGAAGAGTTGATATAGCTGGCCGTGGTCAGGGCTATATAATAGTCGAAGATCTAGAAGATGATATCTTCGTGAGTAATAAGAACTTAAATAAAGCTCTGAATGGTGATACGGTCGAAGTTTACGTCTTTAAACGTAAAAAAGGCGGTAAAACGGAAGGTGAGATCACAAGAATAGTCGAAAGAAAGAAAACCGAATTTGTAGGTACCATTCAGGTGCAAGATAACTTTGCGTTTGTCGATGTGACAGACCATAAAATGCACACAGACATTTTTGTTCCAAAAAATAAAATAAATGGGGCGAAAAATGGTGAAATTGTACTTGTGCAGATGGAAGATTGGCCAGAAAAAGCTGATTCTCCTTTCGGATCGGTTCTAAAAGTTCTTGGGTTGCCAGGAGAACATAACACAGAAATACATGCCATATTAGCACAGTATGGCTTACCATATGAATTCCCTGCAGAGGTAGAAGCTTATGCTAACAATTTAGATACAAAAATTCATCCTGAAGAAATAGCAAAACGCAGGGATATGCGTGAAGATCTAACTTTTACCATAGATCCTAAAGATGCGAAGGATTTTGATGATGCATTATCATTTACAAAACTGGAAAACGGAAATTATGAAATTGGTATTCATATTGCTGATGTATCTCACTATTTAAAAGAAGGCACCGTATTAGATGATGAAGCATATGAGCGCGCAACATCAGTTTATCTTGTAGATAGAGTTGTTCCAATGCTTCCAGAGATTCTTTCAAACGGAGCTTGTTCGTTAAGACCTCATGAAGAGAAGTATACTTTTTCTGCAGTTTTTGAAATGAATTCTAAAGCAGAGATATTGAATAAATGGTTTGGAAGAACAGTAACGTATAGCGACGCTCGTTTTGCATACGAAGAATCTCAGCATATTATTGAGAACCCTGATGACAACTCGCATACCATACCTTCAGAAATTTCTATTACTAATAAAGAATATAAAATTGATAAGCCTATCGCAGATGCTATTTTAGAAATGGATAGATTGGCAAAAATTCTTCGAACTAAAAGAATGCAAGATGGAGCAATTTCATTCGATAAATTAGAGGTTAAGTTTATTTTGAGTGAGGATGGAAACCCTGATGGGGTTTATTTTAAAGAAAGTAAGGACGCGAATAAACTCATAGAAGAGTTTATGTTACTTGCAAATAAAAGTGTCGCCGAATTTATTGGGAAGCAATCTCAAAAAAAGACATTTATTTATCGTGTTCATGATGAACCAGATGATGAAAAGATAGCTGCTCTTGAAAATATAATTAAAAGGTTTGGATATAAGTTAGATACAAGAGACCGTAAGTCAACTTCGCAATCTTTAAATAAGTTATTGAAGGATGTTCATGGACGTAAGGAACAAAACCTTATCGATACTTTAGCAATAAGAAGTATGAGTAAGGCTGTTTATACTACCAATAACATTGGTCATTATGGTTTAGCCTTCGACTATTACTCGCATTTCACTTCACCAATAAGACGTTATCCGGATGTTATGGTTCATAGACTATTGCAGCGGTATTTGGAAGGAAAGAGTTCTGCAAAGCAGGATAGCTACGAAGAAAAATGTAGTCATTCAAGTGAAATGGAGAGCTTGTCTTCAAACGCTGAACGAGATAGTGTTAAATATATGCAAGTCAAATATATGCAGGATCATCAAGACCAAGACTTTTTGGGAGTGATTTCTGGAGTAACGGAATGGGGTATCTATATAGAAATCTCGTCTAATAAATGTGAAGGAATGGTTCGTTTACAGGACTTACGTGATGATCACTATTTCTTTGATAAAGAACATTACGCCGTGGTTGGTCAAAGGTCTAATAAGACCTATGTATTAGGGGATGAAGTATATGTAAAAGTAAAAAATGCGGACCTAGTAAAAAAACATTTAGATTTTACATTGTTAGGGCTTCGACAGGACGTAGAATCTTAAAATAATCGATGTTTCATTTAAACAAGCGCAAACAAAATTGTATTTTTACTTATTATGTTTGACGGTTTATTATATGCGGCATTCTATGGGTTTCTATTAGCGTTTGCTGTGGGACCAGTATTCTTTACCCTTATAGAAACAAGTATTACCAAAGGTTTTCGAGCTGCAGTTTTTTTCGACTTAGGCGCAATGGTTGCAGATATTATCTTTATTCTTATTGCTTTTTATAGTACCAGTAAAATTATTGAAAAAGTTAAAGATGACCCGGGGTTGCTTGTTTTTGGTGGTGCCGTGCTGATTGCCTATGGAATTATATCTTATATCCGTACGGCTAAATCTTTTATAAAAATTGCTAGAGAACATTATGCAGTGAAGGTGAAGAAGAATTTGGGAGGTTTATTTCTGAAAGGATTCTTACTAAATTTCGTAAATTTTGGTGTTTTAGCTGGCTGGATTGGAACTATAATAATGGCAAATGCCTTAACGACAGGAAAAAATGGAGTTTTTCTATTTCTAACAACCGTGCTTGCCACTTTCTTTCTAACAGATCTCCTGAAGATAACATTAGCAAAAAAATTAAGGAATAAAATGACCCCTCGATTTACTTACAAAACTAAGAAATGGGTGAGCATTCTTATTATGGGCTTTGGGGCACTTATGTTACTTCAGGGAATATTTTCAGATGAAATTCAGAAGGGGATAGAGAAGATTCCAACCAGTCGAAATATAGAAATTCCTAAATAAAAAACCTCCAGCTTTTACTGAAGGTTTTTGAGGCATCAAGCGGATTCGAACCGCTGTAGAAGGTTTTGCAGACCTCTGCCTAGCCACTCGGCCATGATGCCATTATTTCCTACAAAAGCAGGAGTCTTTTTCGGAAGCCCTTTAAAGATGAGGGCAAATATAAAAATATTAAAACTTTAATTCGAATAACTTTCGTTTTTTGTTTAAACCGTTTTGTTGATAATAAACCGTGTTATCGATGAGATTTTAGCTCAACACTTACCTCCTCAACATCTCCTCCAATAGGTGGGTTTACCTTTGCCACCTTCACCTTCACTCTAGTAACTAATGGAATTTCTTTAAAAACAGTATTTATAATTCTTTGTCCAACATGTTCCAATAACTTCGATCGTTCTTGCATCTCGTTTCTAACGATTTTTTGAAGATGAACATAGTCAACCGTATCACACAATTTATCGGTATGAGCCGCCTTCGTTAGATTCGCTGTTACGGAAAGGTTTACCAAATAATCGGATCCAATTTTGCCTTCTTCAACCAAGCAGCCATGGAAGGCATATATCTTAATGTTTTTTAACCGAATTGTACTCATTTGAGTTATTTTTGCAAAGATACAAATCCTGTACTTGATACGGTTTTATTGTTTCTAGCTTTAAATGTCCGCTCGAGCGCGGTCGAGAACTAATTTGTTCTGGATATTTAATAACCGCTCGACTGCGCTCGAGTAGACATCAGTTACTATGTCAGAAGAAAAAGAGCCACTCAATTTTATTGAGCATATTATAGAGAATGACCTAAAGAATGGAATGGATCCAAAACGGCTGCGTTTCCGGTTTCCACCCGAGCCTAATGGCTATCTTCATATTGGACATACCAAAGCCATTGGAATTAGTTTCGGATTAGGAGAAAAATACAACGCACCTGTAAACCTAAGGTTCGATGACACGAACCCAGCTAAAGAAGAACAGGAGTACGTAGACGCCATTAAAGAGGATATTTCGTGGTTGGGATATCAATGGGAAAAGGAGTTATATTCTTCTAACTATTTTCAAGAATTGTTCGATTGGGCGGTTTTAATGATCAAAAAAGGAAAGGCATATATCGATTCACAAAGTAGTGAAGCGATGCGTGAACAAAAAGGAACACCAACACAAGTTGGAACGAATAGCCCGAACAGGAACAGAAGCGTGGAAGAGAATTTGGATCTTTTTATGCGAATGAAAGCGGGAGAGTTTGATGAAGGAACGCACGTGCTACGGGCAAAAATTGACATGGAGGACCCTAATATGCTGATGCGCGACCCGCTTATGTATCGAATTTTAAAGAAGGATCACCATAGAACTGGAAGCGATTGGTGTATTTATCCTATGTACGATTGGACGCACGGCGAGAGCGACTATATTGAACAAGTTTCACACTCATTGTGTTCTTTAGAATTTAAACCTCATAGAAAGCTTTATAATTGGTTTAGAGACGAGGTGTTTGAGTTTAGTAAAAACACATATCCAAGCTTACCAAATCAAACTGAATTTGCCCGACTCAATCTCAGCTATACCATAATGAGTAAGAGGAAATTGCTGCAATTAGTCGAGATTGGTGTAGTTAACGGTTGGGATGATCCAAGAATGCCTACAATTTCAGGCTTGCGCCGAAGAGGATATACGCCCAATTCAATTAAGAAGTTTATTGAAACAGTTGGGGTAGCCAAGAGAGAAAATATTATCGACGTTTCTTTACTAGAGTTTTGTGTTCGCCAGGATTTAAATAAAACAGCACAACGAGTGATGGCAGTTCTGGACCCAGTGAAGCTGGTAATTACAAATTATCCAGAGAATAAGGAAGAGTTTTTTGAAGCCGAAAATAATCCGGAGGATGAAAATGCGGGATCTCATCAAGTTCCTTTTTCTAGAGAATTATATATTGAAAGAGAAGATTTTAAGGAGGCTACAAGCGGAAATTTTTTTAGATTAACGCTTGGAGGAGAGGTTCGCTTAAAGAACGCGTATGTTATTAAAGGGGAGTCTGTGGTAAAGGATGCAGAGGGTAATATTTCTGAAATACATTGCACTTACGATCCAGATAGCT
>JBLHIC010000041.1:0-20552 GCA_047614245.1 Flavobacteriaceae bacterium | reverse complement strand
TAGCTGGAAAGGTCCATATCGATTGCCAAGCGTGGCCGCCATCCCCCAATAAATTGGCATCGGTGATTTTCCCAGCGATATAAAACCCTACGAGCATGCCAACTCCATATGTAGCTAGGGTTATTAGACCTTGTGCGGCACTTTTTACTTTTTCACCTGCTTTACTATCAGTATAAATTTGGCCTGAAACGAAGAAGAAATCATAACAAACCCCGTGAAGTAAAATCCCCATAATTACCATAAAGAATAACTCGCCTGTATTTCCATATGAAAATAGTAAGTAACGAACCGCCCAAGCAAGCATTCCTACCAAAATGGTCTTTTTAAAACCAAACTTCTTAAAGAAAAAAGGAAGAAGAAGCATAAATAAAACTTCAGAGATTTGACCTGTTGACGCCCAAGCTGTGGAGTTTTCAACACCGCTTTCAGTCAAGAAAGGGCTTAAATTTTGATAGTAAAATGCGAGAGGAATACAGATCAACACTGAAGAAATAAAGAAGACCAGAAAGTTTCGATCCTTTAACAATTTCAATGCATCGAGACCTAGAATTTCAGAAATACTTGGTTTTTCACTTTTGTCTGCACTAGGGGGTGTTTTAGGTAGCGTAAAACTGAAAAGACCTAATAGCGCGGAAGCGACTGCAGTCATAAAAAAAGTATTAGCCAACATCCCATCAGAAATACCGGACATTGAATCCCATTTAAACAAAAGGCTTATTAACCAACCTGCTACTATCCATCCCGCCGTTCCCCAGACTCGGATAAAAGGAAATTGCTTGGCCGGATCTGTAAGCTGATTGAATGCGATTGAATTTACCAGAGCTAACGTGGGCATGTATGCTATCATATAGCCTAATACATATGGGTAAAAGGTATTGAATTCAGTCGCTTGGGACATTTGATACATTAAAACCGCGCCGATTAAATGTAATACTGCGAGAATTTTTTCAGCATTGAAGAAACGGTCTGCGATCAGGCCAATTATAAATGGTGCGATAATTGCTCCCCAAGATTGTGTCGAATACGCCATCCCAGTTTCTGCCCCTGTGGCCGAAAGATTGTTCCCTAAAAAAGTTCCTAAGGTTACAAACCAACCTCCCCAAATAAAGAATTCAAGGAACATCATGAACGATAATCTAAAATATATTGATTTTTTCATATTGTACGGCTTATTTCGCTTGTGATGCTGCTTTTAATATTAAGGCTCTCGTTGCGGCTATACCTTCTGTAGGGTCTTCTACGTCGCCTTCGAATTCAGTTCCTATATAACCTTCAAAACCCGAATCCTTTACTAATTGCATCATTTTATAATAATCGACAGTGGTCTCATTTCCTTCGCTATCGAAGGCATATGATTTTGCAGAAACACCTTTCGCGAATGGCATCAACTCGGCAATACCTTCGTATTTATCGTATTCTTCTATACAGGGTGCCCCCCATCTTGCTCCACCTTCTTTTTTCAAACAGAAATTACCGAAATCTGGTAAGGTTCCTACATTAGTCATCGCAGTCTCTGTCATAACCCGAGCCAAAAGGCCTCCATTACTTGAAAGTCCGCCGTGATTTTCAACAATAATATTGACATTTTTTGGAGCTGCATATGTTGCCAATGCTTTTAAAGATTTTATCGAATTTTTGACCCAAGCCTCTGGGTCTTCTTCACCAAATAAGTTTATTCTGATAGAATGACAGCCTAAAAATTGTGCAGCATCTATCCATTTTTTATGATTATCAATAGAAGTTTGAGTAGCCTTTTCATCCGAAAAAGAAAGATCGCCTTCCCCGTCAATCATAATTAAAAGGTTTTCAAGCCCCAGAGAATCACTTCGTTTCTTTAGCTCATTCAATATGCTTTGAAGACCAGCGTCTTTCATGCTAAAGTTCACGTTTTCGTTGGTATATAACTGACTTACGTATTCTAACCCTTCAAACCCCATTTCTTTTGCGGTTGAAGCAAAGTCCATCGGATCTGCTTTTCCAGTAAAAATTAACTTATTTAATGACCATTGGGCTAATGAAAGTTTATAGGTAGGAGCTGTCTCTGTATCGCTTATGTTTTCCGATATGTTTTCTGTAATTGCAGTTTCCTTCTCAGAGGCGTTTTTACAAGAGAAGACCAAGACACATAGTAATAGTAGTGAGGTTAGTTTTATCATTTTAAAAAATTTGATTAGTCTATTGTTTATGTAATGATTTTGGTAAATTATGTTCTAAGTTAGGCTTTTTTTAAATTTAAAAGAAACGTATAATATAATCAATAGTCATATTCTTGACCGAAAACGTTTTCGGTTTCGGTTTTTTTGATTTCTAAGATGGTTTTTTTTTTAATAGAGAAAAATAGATGATATTTAAGGATAATAATTATTTCTGGACAGAAATAATGATCTACTAAACTTTTTACTTACTATGACTAACATAAATAAGCCAAACACGTCAGACCTTTACGATGCAATTGTAGTTGGATCAGGAATTAGCGGCGGATGGGCGGCTAAAGAACTTTGTGAAAACGGTATGAAGACGCTCGTTCTGGAAAGAGGCCGAATGATCGAACATATCAAGGACTACCATACCATGAATATGGATCCTTGGGATTTTGAATTTAAAGGCAATTTGCCAAGAGACGAAGAGGCCAAGCAATTAAAACAATCTAGATCAGGGTATACAACAGATGAAGGACACCGGCATTTTTTTGTAAATGATCTGGAGCATCCGTATAATGAGACTAAGCGGTTCGATTGGTTACGGGGATATCACGTTGGTGGTCGATCACTCGTTTGGGGTCGTCACAGTTATCGTTGGAGCGACATCGATTTTGAAGCGAATAGGAAAGAAAATATTGCTGTTGATTGGCCGGTACGCTACAAAGATATTGAGCCTTGGTACGAGAAAGTAGAAAAGTTTATTGGGGTAAGTGGTGAGGCTCTTGGCCTTCCTCAATTACCAGACAGTAAGTTTTGTCCACCAATCGAAATGAATTGTGTCGAAAACGACCTTAAGGAAAATATGGCCAACAATTATGATGATGGCCGTGTATTAACAGTTGGGCGTATTGCACATATAACCGGAACACAAGAATTTGAGGGACGCGCCGCTTGTCAATTTAGAAATCGCTGTATGAGAGGATGTCCATTTGGAGGGTATTTCAGCAGTAATTCTTCTACCTTACCAGCAGCTGAAAGAACTGGCAATCTAACGATTCGCCCTTTTTCTGTTGTGAGTCAGGTAATCTATGATGAAACCACCGGAAAAGCCAGCGGAGTTGAAATAATCGATGCCGAAACTAATGAGAAAATGGTTTTTAATTCAAAAGTTGTCTTCTTGTGCGCTTCAGCTATTGCCTCTGCAAGTATTTTACTTCAATCTAAAAGTGAACGTTTCCCAAATGGTTTAGGAAACGATTCGGGTGAAGTAGGTCACAACATTATGGATCATCATTTTAAAGCAGGTGCTTGGGCAACAGTAAACGATTTTGAAGACAAATATTACAAAGGGCGGCGTCCTGGAGGAATTTACCTTCCAAGGTTTAGGAATTTAGGAGAGGGTACAGATCAGAAGAACTATCTGCGAGGATATGGTTATCAAGGAGGTGCGAGCAGAAGTCATTATGATGAACTGGTAGCTGAATTGGCTTATGGTAAAAACCTTAAAGAATCGATTACTAAACCTGGAAAATGGCGAATGCTGCTGTTAGGTTTTGGTGAATGTTTACCCTATCACGAAAATAAAATGACGCTGGATTATGATCGATTGGATGGCTGGGGATTGCCAACTGTTACGTTTGATGCCGAGTGGAAGGAGAATGAATATGAAATGCGAAAAGACATGGTTTCCCAGGCAGTTGAGATGTTAGAAAAAGCTGGATACGATGATATAGAACCTTGGGACGACCCTGGTGCTCCTGGATTAGGAATTCATGAGATGGGTACCGCACGCATGGGAAAAGACCCTAAGACTTCCGTTTGTAATGGAAATAACCAAGTACATACGGTCCCAAATGTGTATATGACAGATGGGGCATTTATGACTTCAGCTAGTTGCGTAAACCCATCTTTGACATATATGGCCTTTAGTGCCCGCGCTGCGAATCACGCTGCAGAACAAATTAAAAAAGAACGTAATGGATAGAAGACAAGCAATAAAAAGTTTAGGACTAGGAGCTGGGTTTTTAGTAGTTACACCAACTATTATGAGCCTGCTTCAAAGTTGCACGAGTGAAGTAGAATTTACTCCATTATTTATTTCTAAGGGAGAAGGACATGCATTGAGACGGATTGTTGATTTAATAATCCCTAGTGATGAAGCAGTTCCTGGCGCCGTTGATGTAGGTGTTCATAGTTTTATAGATAGCTATTGGAATAGTGTTATTCTTGAAGAGCAGCAAGGGCAGGTTAAAGTCGGTTTTAGTTTATTAGCTGAAAAATTCCGAAGTACTTTTAATAAAGAACTTGAAGATGGGAAGGCTGAAGATTTTGATCAATTGCTTGCAACATATCTAAAAACGAGTAAAGAGCAACAAAAAGCCTATGATGAAAAAATGGGAGAATTTTATGTCGCTTTCCAAAATGACCCGACTGTTTTACCCGATGCCGAAGCAGGCGTTTATAGTTTGCTTTCAAACATTCGAAGTATGACAATCTGGGGATGGAAAACAAGTGAGGAAATTGGTGAAAATGTTCTTTGGTATGATCCTGTTCCAGGACAACAAAAAGGATGTATTCCATTAAGTGAAGCAGGTAACGGAAAAGTTATGTCATTATAAGAATAGAAACATATGAAACGCAGACAATTTATAAAAAAGGGAGCCGCAACAGGCTCCCTTTTGTCATTTGGCGGGGCTGCGATGGCGGCCGAAGCATTTAAGACGCCAGCCTCAACTAATAATAAACACTCATTTAATCTTAAATATGCGTCGCACGAGGGAATGTTTAAAGCTAATGCGGGCGATTCAGTAATTGATCAACTTGAGTTTATGGCAGATCAGGGGTTTACAGCATTTGAAGATAACGAAATGCTAAATAGACCTGTCTCATTGCAAAATCAGATGGCAGCGGTAATGGAAAAGCGCGGGTTACAAATGGGCGTTTTTGTAGCGCACAAGATTTATTGGAAGGAACCGAATTTAGCAAGTGGTAAGGAAGCCTGGAGAGAGGAGTTTTTAGAAGATATCAAAGGATCGATAGAAGTCGCGAAGCGTGTGAATGCAAAATGGATGACCGTGGTGCCTGGCCATGTAGACTTAAGGCTAAATAAAAGCTATCAAACAGCGCATGTTATTGAAACACTAAAACGAGCAAGTGATTTACTAGAGCCGCATAATTTAACCATGGTTTTGGAGCCATTAAATTTTAGGAACCATCCAGGATTGTTTTTGTCGGAGTCACCTCAGGCGTATCAAATTTGTAAGGCAGTCAATAGTCCTTCTTGCAAAATATTGTTCGACATCTATCATCAACAGATTCAGGAAGGGAACTTAATCCCTAATATAGAAGCTTGCTGGGACGAAATTTCATATTTCCAAATTGGGGATAATCCAGGGAGAAATGAACCTACAACCGGAGAAATAAATTATAGAAACGTCTTTAAATACATCCATGGCCGCGGTTATAATGGAATTTTAGGTATGGAGCACGGAAATTCTATCGCCGGAAAAGAAGGAGAACAACGAGTTATTGCTGCTTATAAAGAAGTCGATAATTTTATTTAAAACCTATTCTACGATAAATTTGCCTTTCATAAGTCCTGAGTGTCCAGGAAAACTACAGATAAAATCATAAGTCCCAGCTGCTGGTGCAGTAAAGGTAATGGAGGTGGATTGACCTCCACCAATCATTTTTGTATGTGCAATTACATCCTTCCCGTCATTCGGGATCCAATTTTCAGGTTCACCGGCATTAGCTGCTTCTAAAGAAAAACCTGGAATCTCAACACCGGATTTTAAAAGTACAAAGTTGTGACCCATCACTTTCAGCTCCATTTTGCCTATATGACGTAGGGTAAGTGTTACTTCTACGCCAGATTTTACTTTCAGCTCCTTTGTGCTATATTGCATCATATCGTTACTTGTGAGTCCAATATTTACAACATTAGAATCTTTCTTCTTCACCTCCTTTGAGGCGCCAATTTTCACACTTTTTTTCTCATTTTTTTTCTCTGCTTCTCCACAATTAACTAGAAAATAAAAACTTGAAAGTATGAAAACGTATTTAATAAACTTCATGGTCAAAACTATTTAGTGGTTAAAAAATCTACAGCTCTAAGCTCGCTGTATTGCTCCTTATTGGTTTTGTGAAACCCTACATGGCCTCCGTAATTTGGAATCTCAAGATAAACGTTTTTTAATTGTGAAGCAAGTGAGATTGGATAGCATTCTTTGGAAAGAAAACTATCGTTTTTTGCACTTAAGATCAATACTGGAATTTTGATATTCTCAATAAACTGAATACTACTACTCTTTTCGTAATAGTCAAATGCGTCATTAAAGCCGTGAGCTGGAGCAGTATATAAATTGTCAAAATCTATAAGCGTCTTGATCTTTTTATAGGTGTCAAGGTTCATTTTGTCGGGAAAATGAGACATTTTTCGTTTGTATTTTTTTCTTAAATCATTTACAAATACTCTGTTGTACAATATGTTTTCCGGTTTGTTAAGCACTTCAAGTGAGCCTTTTAAGTTTAAGGGTGCCGAAATCGCTATACCCTTTATTATTTCTTTCGGAATAATTTCACGCTCACCTAAATACTTTAGCACCAAATTTCCACCCAAGCTGAAACCAATAAGCGAGATTTCATCGTATTGTCCTTTTTGCAGAATAAATTCGATAAGTGATTCTAAGTCGTAGGTTCTTCCCGAATTATATGATTCATATAATAAGTTGTCTTCCCCGCTGCATCCTCGATGATTCATTGCTGCTACATCCCAGCCGTTTATGACTAATTGCTTGGCCTGCCCTATTATATAAACACGCTGAGCATTGCCTTCCAAACCATGCAATAGAATAGCTACTTTACGAGTTTTTATTTCTGAAAAGGACCAGTCAACATCAATAAAATCACCATCTGCGAGCGCTACACGTTCTCTTTCTTGTAATAGAGTTGGTATAGGACGCAATTTCGCCGAATATATCGTAGAAAAATGACCGTTTTTAAAAAGGAATTTTGGCTGATGTTGGCTTTTTACTAAAGGCATTGCTGGGCTTAAAATTTAACAAAATCATACGAAAATTGTTATCATAGCTTGGCAAAAGTAATTTAAATTTGCACAAATTTTTGACATGTATACCAAAGAGTTTGAAATAAGATGGAGTGATGTAGATGCAAACCGCCATTTAAGGAATAGTGCATATATAGACTATATGAGCCACACACGTTTGAGCTTCTTTTCGGACAAGGGATTTGGTCAATTGGAACTTGCCAAACTGAATATTGGTCCAATTGCATTATCAGAACATATGTATTATTTCAAGGAAGTTTTTCCCGGTAATCCAATTCGGGTTTCACTTCAGTTAAAGGGGATTTCGGAGAACGGTATGTTCTTCGAGTTTTTACATAATTTCTATGATAGCAAAGGAAGGAACGTCGCGAGATGCGAGATGACGGGTGCTTGGATTGATCTAAAAGAACGAAAACTTAGAGGCTTGCCTACAGAACTATTTCATTATTTAGAAGGAATGGATAAGGCACCAGGTTTTAAAATAATTTCAAAAGTGGATACTAGAAAATATGGACAAATACCTCAGAATTTGTGAGCTTTAGTGGACTAAATTCTAAATGGATTTAGATCTGCGAGTTGAAAGAAAAACTCCTAAAAATATCAGCATCGCAGCTCCAATTCGAAGTGTAGTCAATTGATCAGCTCCAACGAAAATTGCAAAACCAGCAGCGATTAATGGTTGTAAGTAGATAAATGCCCCTATTGTCGACGGACTTAATTGTTTCAGTGCATAAATATTAAATAAGTAGGTAAGTACAGTGGTCGCTATTACCACAAAAGCAAGCTTCCAAATAGAATCGAAAGAAAGCTGAAGCCATTGCACTTCGATAAATTCTGTAATTCCGACAGGGAGGTTTATTACAATTGCAAAAAGGAAAAAGAATTTCATTAGAGTAATTAAACTGTATTTAATAACTAAGGGTTTTACCATTATTAGATACACCGAATAGGCAATTGCATTTACAATGAAGAGTATATTTCCTAAAGGGATATTCGGGGCATTGGCTTGTGCTTTGGAACCAAAAAGAATTAAAACCAAGGCCCCTATCAAACCAAGTCCTATCCCGATTGACTTTATTTTAGTGATCCGTTCTTTTAAAAAAATGGCAGATAATAATAGTAATAAGACTGGTACCAAAGTAATAACTACTGAACTGTTTATGGGGGTAGAAAGACTTAATCCCTTAAAAAATGCTAGCATGTTAATCGCCATACCTGTGAAGGCGCAACCTATAATTCGAAGCCAGTCTTTTTTGTCAATTTTTTCGGAGGGGTAAAAAAAGCTTAAAATCCAAAAAATAATTGCAGCTCCCAGCACACGTAGTAAAATAAAACCATAGGCCCCGATAATATCTGGCATGAGACCTTTGGCAATAGTGTGATTCACACCGTAAATGGCGCTCGCTGTTGTTGCGGCAAGTAGAGCAAGTAAACGATTGTTCATTGCCTAGTTTTTGATTGAGTTTTTAGCAGCTTGAACTGTTTTTTTGCTATTGCCAATAAAAATCTCTTCTTTATTTAATATCACGGGTCTACTTAAAAAAGTGTAATGTTCTAGAATTAAACTCTTAAAGTCTCGTTCCAATAGTTTCTCATCTTTTAAATTTCTCTCTTTGTACAATTTCGCTCTTCTGCTAAAGAGAGCTTCATAACTGCCCGATAAGGCATACATTTCTTCCAATTGGTTTACCGTGATTTCATCATTCTTAATGTCCTGCATTATAAATGATGATGGAACTTCAACTTCTTTAATAATTCTCTTACAAGTATCACAAGTGCTTAAATGATAGACTTTTTGCATGTTGATTTCTTTTTAGGATTGGCAAACTATTCTTTAATCGATTCGGCTAGGGAAACACTTTAAAATTTAAATATTCTTTCACTTCTTCCATTGGTATTTTAAGTTCAATAGGACCTTCTGAATAACTTGCAATTTCATATTGGTTGTAGAAAAGTATGAAGCTGGTTTCTGTTAATCCAATGGAGTCGGGCAAATAAAAGCTATCGTCCTCAAACCAAAAACCAGTTGAATTTATGGAATCATTTGACGAAATGTTATTAGCCTCGCGAAATTTATTTTCAGCAAAGGCGGTAAAATCGATGCGGTTTTTAAACAATGCTTCCAATGGAATTTCATTTCCGGTGCTAGGGTCTATATTCAGAAAAAAGGTGTTTCCGCTACCATGAGCGCCTCCCGTATAGAGATACTTGTGCATTTCGATGGAGACTAATTCCGTTGAAGAAAATATTTCAGAAATATTAATCTCAGCAAAATATTCTGCAGACATATCGGGGAAATCGGCCGCGTGTAATCGCGCTACCTTAATAAAATCTGAAGCGGCATCATTTATAGTCTTGGCTTTTGGAATACTATCTTGGCCAATATTAAGTGCAGCTAACACATAGTTTATTATTTCTGAATTTATCTTTTCTGATATGCTTTTGGCTCCTAAAGCTTTTATGTAATTTATTGTAATTTCCGGACAACTTACCGTTTTACAAATAATGAAAGTTTCTTCCGTAAAACTTTCCGCAGAAAAACTCAAAGGCACCTCATATTTGCAACGCGTTAATGAGAGGAATAAAAGTAATATTAATATATTCTGAATTTTCATTTGTTAAAAATAAGTAAGATTTAATAATAATAGTTTAAACAGGTACTTTTGTTTTTCAAAATATAGCTGCATGAAGTTTAACACTAAGACAATACACGGAGGACAGCACGATGTGGATCCGGCTTATGGATCTGTTATGCCACCAATTTATCAAACTACCACCTACACTCAAACTACTCCTGGCGGGCATAAAGGTTTTGAATATTCTAGAAGTGGCAACCCGACGCGTGCAGCTTTGGAACGTGCCTTTGCAAGCATAGAAAATGGAGAATATGGGCTTGCGTTTGGAAGTGGTCTTGCAGCAATTGATGCAGTTATAAAACTATTGAAACCTGGGGATGAGGTAATTTCAACAAATGACCTGTATGGAGGGTCTTATCGCTTGTTTAGAAAGATATACGAGGATTTCGGAATTAAGTTTCATTTTATAGGCATGGGGAATGCTGCGAATATTGAAAACTATATTAACGATAAGACAAGACTTATTTGGGTGGAGACTCCAACCAACCCAATGATGAACATTATTGATATAAGAGCTTCCGCAGCTATAGCCAAAAGGCATGATGTCTTATTTGCTGTGGACAATACATTTGCAACTCCTTATTTACAGCAACCTCTGGATCTTGGAGCCGACATTGTAATGCATAGTGCTACAAAATACCTAGGCGGGCACAGCGATGTTGTTATGGGTGCATTGATAGTTAAAGATAAAGATCTTGCAGAGCGATTGTATTTTATACAAAATGCCAGTGGCGCTGTTTGTGGTCCACAAGATAGTTTTTTAATGCTTCGAGGGCTTAAAACATTGCACGTGAGAATGCAGAGACATTGTGAAAATGGCAAAAAAATCGCCGAGTATCTTGTTTCACATTCAAAAATTGAAAAAGTTTATTGGCCTGGATTTGAGAGTCATCCTAATCATGAAGTCGCAAAATCTCAGATGAATGATTTTGGTGGAATGATTTCCTTTGTGACTAAAGGGAATAATTATGATAAGGCGATTAGAATTGTTGAGAACTTAAAAATATTTAGACTAGCCGAAAGTTTAGGTGGTGTAGAGAGTTTGTCAGGACATCCTGCTAGTATGACTCATGCGAGCATTCCAAGGGCGGAGCGAGAGAAAACAGGGGTGGTTGATTCGTTGATTCGTTTGAGTGTAGGTATTGAGGATGTTGATGATTTAATTGAAGATTTGAAACAAGCTATTGGATAATAATTTTACAGAATATACTAGCTTCCGTACTATCTAGTTTAAATAAAAGATATAGCCTATGTTGAGCCAAAAGACCCAGTCATTCGCCTTGTTTTCGGGAACTTCAACAGTATTGTTGGCCTCGAAACTCGGGTTTAATCCGTCCACCCAATTTGAGAAATAATACTGCCATCTGGCATCGAGCATAAGGTCACTTCGTTGACCAAGTTTATAACGCGCCCCCACACTAGTTACAAAAGCCCATGTATTTTCAGATTCTTGTTGAAAGGCACCTATGTATTTATCTGGGACATCCGCAGCACTTGAAATGACTCCAGTACCATAATCAGTAGATGCCTCAGGGTCGTAACTCACCCAATGCACTCCTGCACTAATAAAAGGCGCAATTTTAAATGAACCTGCCATAAAATCACGAATGCTAAACGGGAAATATTCGAGTTGACTCCCTATTTCAAATACGGTTGTTGATCCTTTCATACCACGTAATTGATCGGCTGTCTCTGACGTTCTATCCGGATCTACCCATTCACCTATATGCTTTAAATTTGTTTTATGGTAGTCAATTTCACTTCTAACCTTAAAGTGATCATTCCAATACTTTTGACGGGTATAGCAGTTACAATCTGCTCTATAGGCGAAATTGATATAATGTATTAATCCAACCCCAAATCCAACATTACCAGAGTTTGTATCAAAGTCGTTTCTAGCCCCATAATCTGAGTAAAATGCAACCGGACCAATAATTAATCCGAGCTCATTTGAAAAACCAAGTTGGCCGTAGGTATCCTGTTTTGAAAATACAAGAAGGAAAAATACCAATAGTAAAGTTCTGGTATTCATTATAAATTCGGTTTAGATTGAGACAGAACAAATATATAAAAACATCTGAAATAGTGAAATTTAATGTGCAAATTTACCTTATTTCTATGATTTTAGTCATTATATGTTTTACATAAAAACATATATTTGCAGTCTAATCAACGAAAACGTTTTCAATAAATTATTTTTAAATGAAACAAAGCATTAAAGAGTTCATTTCCAGAGTTGAGAGAATGAATCCAAACGAACCGGAATTTCTTCAGGCTGTTACTGAAGTGGCTGAAACTGTTATTCCTTTTATAGAGGAAAATGAAAAGTACCAAAACAAAAAATTGTTGGAGCGAATGGTCGAACCTGAGCGAACGATAATGTTCCGTGTACCTTGGACAGACGATAATGGTGAAATTGAAGTTAATCGTGGATATAGGGTAGAGTTTAACTCTGCCATTGGCCCTTATAAAGGGGGGTTGAGGTTTCATCCATCTGTGAATCTGAGTATTTTGAAATTCTTGGGCTTTGAACAGGTCTTTAAGAACAGCCTAACTACACTTCCTATGGGGGGTGGTAAAGGAGGTTCCGACTTTAATCCAAAGGGAAAAAGTGAAGCAGAGGTTATGCGATTTTGTCAGAGTTTTATGACTGAATTGTCAAGACATATTGGCCCTAATACAGATGTTCCCGCTGGAGATATTGGTGTAGGAGGAAGAGAAATTGGTTATATGTTTGGGCAGTATAAGCGTTTAAGAAATGAGTTTACCGGCGTTCTTACTGGTAAAGGCCTATCTTTTGGAGGATCTTTAATTCGTCCTGAAGCAACAGGATATGGGAATGTATATTTTGCAAAAAACATGCTTTCAACCAAAGGTGATAGCTTTAAAGGGAAAATAGTTACAGTATCCGGATCAGGAAATGTAGCTCAGTATGCCGCTCAAAAGGCAACAGAATTTGGCGGTAAAGTTGTTACTATGTCAGATTCTGGTGGATATATTTATGACGAGGAAGGTATAAATGAGGAGAAGTTAGCCTATGTAATGGAGATTAAGAATGAAAGACGGGGGCGAATTAAAGAATACCTTGCTAAATATCCTTCTGCGACTTATAACGAAGGAAAAAGACCTTGGGGAGTTACTTGCGATATTGCATTGCCCTGTGCTACTCAAAATGAGTTAAATGGAGAGGAAGCTGCCACGCTTCTAAGTAATGGTTGTATATGTGTTAGTGAAGGAGCAAATATGCCTTCAACTATAGAGGCTATAGAGGCATTTCAGGAGGCGAAAATATTATTTGCTCCGGGGAAAGCTTCAAATGCCGGTGGCGTTGCAACTTCAGGTTTAGAAATGTCTCAAAACTCACTTCGTTTGAGCTGGACTGCAGAGGAAGTCGATGATAAATTACATACAATTATGAATGATATCCACTCTGCTTGTGTTAAATACGGAAAAGATGGAAGTGGTTATGTTGATTATGTAAGTGGTGCAAATATTGCGGGATTTGTAAAATTAGCCGAAGCAATGATTGCTCAGGGGGTCGTTTAAAAATTGGTCTTAAAAATAGATTCGAAATGGGTTGTCTTTATAAGGCAACCCATTTCGTTTAAGACACCAATTTATCCGTATAATTTGTTTTTATTTAGCCCGTTTTCAATATAAAATAAACCCGTAGCAATCGCTATACGTTGATTTTCTATTTCATCTGAACTAAAAATAATTCAAATTAGGAATACGACATTACGTAATCAAATCGGTATTAGGTGCAATAAATACTATTATAAAATGTTATATTTCCTGTAAAAACAAATCATTGTATGAAGCATCTCTTGACGGTTTTTATTGTTTTTATTAGTTCATTACTTCAAGCTCAAAATTTTGAGAACCTATGGACTGGGTATTTTTCTTTTGTTTCAGTAAAAAGTATCTCCCAAGGAAATGATAAAATTTATGGCGCATCGGAGAATGCAATTTTCACATATGACCTTTCTACCAAGGAGATAGCGACTATTTCAACGATTAACGGTTTATCAGGGGAGTTAATCTCAACTATTTATTATAGTGAATCAAACAATCTTCTAGTTATTGGTTATGAAAGTGGATTGATTGAGATTGTGATTGATGACGAGGAAAATGTACTTTCTGTGGTAGATATTTTAGATAAGCCAACAATTCCTCCCGATAGAAAAAGAATCAATCACTTTAATGAGAACAACGGAAGCTTATACATTTCAACGCAATATGGAATTTCGGTATACGATCTCCAGGCCTTGGAGTTTGGAGACACCTATTTCATAGGGGATTTAGGAACTCAAATCAATATTGCACAAACCACTGTCCAAGATCCATATATCTTTGCTGCCACATCCCAAAATGGGATTCGACGGGCAATGGTTGAGGATGATAATCTCATTGATTTTCAAAACTGGACAACTATCACTACTGGAAGTTTTAATGGATGTCAAACGTTACTACAGGACATTTATGTTCTAAATACTGCGAATAGTGTTTTTAGAATGACCTCAGATGGTATCTTAACAAATGTTGGAAACTTTGGTAGTAACGTCGTAGATTTTAAGTCCAACAATGGCCTTTTGACTATTACAACTTCAAATACGATACAAGCCTATTCTGATAGTTTTGTTCTTGAAGCGAGTGTAAATAGTATGCCTAGCTTAACGTATGAATTACAATCAGGGTACTCCTTTAATAATAATTTTTATCTGGGTACTACAGAAATTGGTATGTTCGAAGTCCCTTTTGAGGCCGCTATGGGAGAGCAAATTCTACCCGATGGCCCTCTTTTAAATAATTCATTTGCCATTGATGCATCTCCTGGACAATTATGGACAGTTTTTGGAGAACTCTCTACAGATTATAATCCCTTCCCTTTAAATTATCGAGGAATTAGCAATCTTAGAGATGGTGTTTGGACTAATGTTGCATACGATGACCTTTCTGCTGTTTTTGGTGGAAAACCAATCAATGATTTGGTGAAAGTTACAATTAATCCTGATGATCCAAATGAGACTTATATTTCTTCTTTTCATAAAGGGTTGCTTAAAATTGAAGGCCAAACCCCTGTCTTTTTATTCGATCAGTCAAATAGTTCCTTAGAATACCCACCGTTTTCACCAACTGCAGATATGGGAGTTCGTTTGTATGGTTCGGATTTTGACAGGCAAGGAAACCTTTGGTTTTTGCAGTCTCGATACAATAATGGATTAATTAAACTGTCTCCAGAAGGGCAATTTCAAAAAATTGACGTCACCGCAATTATTGAAGGTGAAGATGAGCAAGCATTTACTCAACTAGCTATTAGTAGAGTGGGTAATATCTTTTTTGGTACCGCAGAAAGTGGTCTTATTGGATTCAATCCTAACAATGGCAGGTTTAATAGAATTGAAGACGGAGAGGGTAATGGAAATATTCCTAGGAACAGTGTGAGGTCGCTGGCATTTGACAATCAGGATAGACTATGGATCGGGTCATCAAGAGGCTTAAGGGTTTTATTTAATGTGGGTGGATTTTTTGAAGATGGAGCTGAAATCGATGCGCAACCAATTATTATTCTAGAAGATGGGGTACCTCAAGAACTCCTATTCGAACTTTTTATTACAGATATAGAGGTGGATGGATCTAATAATAAATGGATCTCCACGGCTACCTCAGGAGTGTTTTATTTATCGTCGAACGGGCAGGAAACACTGCTTCGCTTTACAAAAGATAATTCACCGTTACCTTCAAATAATGTTCAAGACATAGCAATCGACTCTTTTAGTGGAAAAGTATATTTTGCCACAATTAATGGATTAGTTGCATTCGATGGGACCTCGACAGCACCAAGAGAGAATTTAGATGATGTTTATGCATTTCCCAATCCTGTACGTCCTGAATTTAATGGTAATGTAACAATCGACGGACTTACCGCAGACGCCAATGTTAAGATAACAGATATTGAAGGCAATCTAGTCTTTGAGGAAACTTCTGAAGGAGGAAGTGTATTTTGGGACACAACTGCCTTTGGCAAATACAAAGTTGCTTCGGGAGTTTATTTGGTGCTAATATCAACTGAAGATGGCACCGAAACTAAAGTCACTAAAATAATGGTCGTTAGATAATGATTGTTGCGACCAAAGCAATAGTTTTTTCTGCCATCAAATATTCCGAGGCAGACTTAATAGTTACTTGTTTTACGCAAAAAGAAGGTATTAAGAGCTATTTACTTCGTAGAATATTAAAATCGAAATCTGGAAAATTAAAGGCTTCACAATTTCAATTACTCACCCAATTGGATCTAGTTGCTTACCATAAAAACAAAGGATCTTTAGAAAGTATTAGAGAGGCAAAAGTGATTTATCACTACCAGACATTGCATACTAATGTAATTAAAACTGGAATAATTATGTTCCTTGCTGAAATGCTTAAAAACTGCATTAAAGAGGAGGAACCTAATGAAGATTTATTTGAGTACCTAGAAAATGTTCTTTATTGGCTTGACTGCCACGAAGAGATTGCTAATTTTCATATTTTATTTTTGCTGAAACTTTCTGCTCATTTGGGTTTTCAACCAGACGACTCTAATATTGACACTCAGTATTTTAATCTCTTAGATGGGTGCTTTCAGCAAAATGAGTCAGGAATTTATTGCGAGAAAGGACAAGTTGTAGAAGATTTTAAACGATTTTTTGGTATAAATTTTGATGCTATCAGCGCTATTAAAATTAACAAAAAGGCTCGATTAGACGTTCTAAATTTGTTGTTGAACTATTATCAATTACATTTGCAGGATTATAAAAAACCGAAGTCTCTTTTGGTGCTTAACCAACTATTTCAATAAACATTTATGCGAATACTAGTACTTCTGGTTATTAGTTTTTTACTCTATTCTTCAGTTATAGCACAAAAGGTTCAAATATTAGAGTCTCAAAGTAAAGAACCTATATCTGGTGTTGCAATTTTTAATAGTGATAAATCTAGGAGTGGGGTATCAGATTTTGATGGCTTTATCGATATTTCTAAATTTACAGAAACCGAACAGATTACACTTCAACATATCTCGCATGTTACTCGGAACCAAACAAAAAGTGAGATAGTCAGCGCCAACAATAAGATTTATTTGGAACTCAATGCGAGTAGTTTAGACGAAATAGTACTTTCGGTAGCAAAATTTGGGCAAAATAAAAGGGACGTTCCTCAACAAATAGTGAGCGTTCATGGTGAGGATATCTTATTTACAAATCCGCAAACTTCTGCAGATTTATTGAAAAGTAGTGGACAGGTATTCATTCAAAAAAGTCAGTTGGGCGGTGGGAGTCCTATCATTCGAGGGTTTTCAACCAATCGATTGCTGATCACGGTTGATGGGGTTCGATTTAATAATGCAATATTTAGAGGCGGAAACGTTCAAAATGTCATATCTATTGATCCATTAGCAATAGAGCGTACCGAAGTTATATTAGGTCCTGGTTCTGTTATTTATGGAAGTGATGCCGTTGGAGGTGTAATGAATTTCTATACGAAAAGACCAAAATTTTCATTTGAAGAAGGGACGTCATTTTCTGGAAATGCTATGGCCAGATATGCTACAGCGAGTGAGGAGAAAACGGGGCATTTCGATTTCAATATTGGGACCAAGGAGTGGGCGTTTTTAACTAGTGTTTCTTATAGTGATTTTGGAGATCTTA
Source organism: Flavobacteriaceae bacterium (assembly GCA_047614245.1). Taxonomy (GTDB): domain Bacteria; phylum Bacteroidota; class Bacteroidia; order Flavobacteriales; family Flavobacteriaceae; genus Ulvibacter. The sequence goes on along the minus strand of JBLHIC010000041.1, from coordinate 3,022 downwards.
GAATGGGTAATGATGGCCCCGATGATTATTTAAGACCGTTTTATTCGGAAACATTAAATGGAGAAGATATATTAGTTCAAAATGCGGATCCACGTGTTCAAGTTTCGACTGGTTACCAGCAGTTAAATACCATGCAGAAAGTACGTTATATGCCGTCGGAAAAATGGGATTTTAATTTAGGTTTGTTTTATACGACTACCAGCGATTATTCTAGATATGACCGTTTGATTCGCCCAAAAGATGATGGATTACGAAGTTCAGAATGGTACTATGGGCCACAAGAATGGTTGTCGGGAAATTTACAGGCTAGAAATAATGCATATAATGAAGGAATCTATGATGAGAGTATCATTACTGTCTCTTATCAACGTTTTAAAGAGAGTAGAAATGACAGGGATTTTGGCGATACCATCTTGTTTGAAACTGACGAAGAAGTTTCAGCTTATACAGGGGCCTGGGATTTTGAAAAAGATTTTAATAAAGCGAAGTTGCATTACGGAGTTGAATATGTCTACAATAAGGTCAATAGCGAAGGAAAACAAACCGATATAACCACAGGGATGTCAGAAGCAGATGCGTCTAGGTATCCAGATGGATCTACTTGGCAATCAATTGGCGCGTATTCAAGCTTACAGTTTAAGTTAGCTGATAAACTTTCATTTCAAGGAGGATTGCGTTATAATCATATATTGGTAGATGCAAGTTTTGAAGATGGTTTTTATGATTTCCCCTTTTCCGAAGCAAATATCGATACTGGAGCTTTAACTGGGAGTGCAGGATTAGCCTGGTATCCGAACGAAATTCTAAGTTGGCGCCTTAATTTTGGAACAGCGTTCAGAGCCCCAAATATTGACGATGTAGGTAAGATATTTGATAGTGAACCAGGGAGTGTAGTAGTTCCAAACCCTTACCTAAAACCAGAATATGCACAAACAGGGGAAATAGGGGTCGTTTTTAATTTTGACAATGTCGTTAGACTGGATGTAGGCACCTATTTTACCAGTTTGAAGGATGCGATGGTGCGCCGTGACTACGAAATTGACGGGCAATCACAAATTATCTACCAAGGGGAATTAAGCAATGTTCAAGCAATACAGAATGCGGCGAAAGCTGAGGTATATGGCTTTGAAGCCAGCATTGAAATCAATTTTTACAAGCAGCTACAATTCACTTCCCAATTTAGTGTGGCCGATGGTTTCGAGGAAGACGACAGCGGAATTAGTTATCCACTGCGTAGTGCGCCTCCAATGTACGGAAATGGGCATTTAATTTTTAAAACACAGAAATTAAAACTAGATGCCTTTATTGATTATAATGGTAAGTTTGATTTTAATGATTTGGCACCTTCTCAGCAAAACAATGATTATTTGTATGCCAAAGATGAAAATGATAATCCATATTCCCCCGGTTGGCATACTTTAAATTTTAGTGCCCAATACAGTTTGACTAAGGCGCTTCAGCTAAATGCTATCGTAGAGAATATTAGTGATAAGCGTTACAGGCCTTATTCTAGCGGTTTGTCTTCTGCAGGTAGAAACCTAATCCTTGCAGCGAGTTATAAGTTTTAAGTAGTTTTATATAGTAAACGGCCGAGGACGTTTTGAAGCGTTCGGTATTAAATTGATTTAAATGTCAAAGAAAGGAAAGGCGAAGAACACCAAAAATAAGGCGAAACACGCTAAGTTAATGGATCAGAAGTTTGACAAAAAGCGCAAGGAAAAAGATACTCGAGCCGAAAAATTGAAAGCTATTATTCAGAAAGCGAAGGCTCAAAAGGAGGACGAGAAAGAATAGGTTTAATGTCCACCAGCTTCCCCAGCATTATTTGGTAGTCGGATTCTTTCCACTAATTCTTGAATCTCTTCGGAAGGCGGCGGAGTTAGTCTATTTACTACAAGCGCCACAACAAAATTCACTGCCATAGCAACGGCCCCAAAACCTTCAGGAGATATACCAAACCACCAGTTTTGAGTCAAGCCTGCTACAGCGGATTTACCTCCGTCGAAAACACCAAACTTGAATTTCAGAATATAGAATACCATCAAAGTAATCCCAACTACCATTCCCGCAATAGCTCCTTCTTTGTTCATTTTTTTATAGAAAATACCCAAAACAATTGCGGGAAAGAAAGAAGCCGCAGCGAGTCCAAATGCTAGTGCAACAACGGCCGCAACAAAGCCTGGAGGATTAATGCCGAAGTAACCGGCAATTATAACCGCTACGGTAGCAGAAATGCGAGCCGCTCTCAATTCGCCTTTTTCAGAAATATTTGGTTTAATGACACTTTTAATTAAATCGTGAGAGATGGAGGAAGAGATTACTAAAAGTAAACCCGCGGCAGTTGATAGGGCGGCTGCAAGACCTCCAGCGGCAACTAAGGCAATTACCCAAGCGGGAAGATTAGCGATTTCAGGATTAGCAAGCACCATAATGTCACGATCTACGGTAAGCTCATTTTGACTTGCATCTGCTACATATTGAATTACACCATCTTTGTTTTTATCATTATACACAAGGAGCCCCGTATCCTCCCAATTCTTAAACCAAGGGGGCATTTCGGAATAGGGTTTGTTGCTAACTGTATTTAATAAATTAGTTTTAGCAAAAACAGCAACAGCAGGTGCGGTTGTATATAGAATGGCGATTAGGAAAAGGGCAATTCCAGCCGATTTACGAGCGTCTTTTACTTTCTTAACAGTAAAAAATCGAACGATTACGTGAGGCAAACCCGCAGTACCAACCATCAGGGCTAAGGTTATGGCAAAGATGTCGAGTGTGCTCTTTGTACCACTTGTATATTCTGTAAAACCTAGTTCTGTTGAAAGTCCACTCAATTTTTCAATAAGATATGTCCCTGAACCATCATTAATAGTAGACCCCATGCCAAGTTGAGGAATCGGATTACCTGTCATTTGAATTGATATAAAAATTGCCGGGACCATGAAGGCAAATATGAGCACACAATATTGGGCTACTTGGGTATAAGTTATTCCTTTCATACCGCCGAGAACTGCATAGAATA
>JBLHIC010000040.1:0-20721 GCA_047614245.1 Flavobacteriaceae bacterium | reverse complement strand
ACCCAAGAAGAAGAAAAAGAAGAAGAAGAAGAAGAAGAAGAAGAAGAAGATAATTTATTAAATAACATCAAACATTTGCTAAAAGATGTATTTCACCCATAAAACAAAACTTTAATCTAATTTCGGTGAGAAACCTATTCGTTTCTTTGGTAGTCTTGCCTACGTTATCTAAATTTCCTTTATAAATTAACTGTATAAATTAACTGTATAAATTAACTAATTAAATTTTCAAAATATGTCATTTAAAGCAAGATTAGAAGTAGGGAATGAAAAATTCATTATCCTAGATTGTTCATACGCATTATATCAAGAAACAGATGCAACGGGAAGACCTTCGTCTGTCACAAGAGGAGGGACAATTAATTTCTCCACGGAATCTACAGATAAGACATTTCTTTCTGACTGGATGTTCAACAATTTTGAGCGTAAAGATGGTAAAGTTATTTTCTTAAAAAGAGACACCGATGCAACCTCTAAAACATTAGAGTTTACAGAAGCCTATATGATCTCATACTCAGAATCTTTTAGTGGTACAGGTGGAATGCCAATGATTGAAACTTTTACGATATCCGCTTTATCTATTAAGCTTGGAACTGGAGAACATATAAATGAGTGGGTGTAACACCTAAAAATTTTCTACATAATTAAATTAAATAAGGGTGTAAAAAACAGCACACCCTTATTTGTCTGTTTATAATTTCAACACTTTAAACTATGTCATTTTTAGCGCAATTAATTTTTTCAGATGGTAGTCAAGAAGAAAGCACTCATAATGTTTTGAAATGTTCCTTTGAATTTAATGTTGCGATAGATCGTCGAGGGAAGCGCATAGAGGATTTAAGAGGAGGTCAAATTTCTGTCCAGATAGAATCTAGTCAAAAAGATGATTTTCTTCAATGGATGAATGATAAAAAGGAGTTCAGGGAAGGAGAAATAATTTTTTTCAAACGAGATATGATGGCTACTGCAAAGAAGATCACTTTTTCCGGCGCAGATTGTATTCACTATTCTGAGGAATTTAATGCAGATGGCGACATCCCGATGAAGACAAGACTCATTATCGCCCCATTTACAATGGCGATTGGAGAGACTGAGATTGAATTATGGGAAGAGGTCAGGGCCAACCACTAATAATAGGAGCTCTAGAAAAAGAACAGTAGGCTGCGAAAATTGCTCAATAAGATCTAATAAATTGTTTTAAAAATTGCTTTATGGGTTTACATACCAGCACCGAAATATATCTATTTGGGGGATTATTTACTTCTCAGTTTAATTCATTTTCCCTTTACCAAGAAATAGGCAACCACCATCATTTGGAAATCGCATTCCGAACAGATGAATTTGAAAAACTTCTTAAAGAAAAAGAAACATCGTCACTATTTGGAGAGAAAATTTCTATAAAGATAGTGGACGATGTATCCAATCAAATATTAGAATTTGTTGGTTGTATCACTCAAGTAAACAAAACAAAAACAGACCAGAGCGGTAGCGGTGACGAAATCATCATCATCGCTAAGAGCCCTACCATTTTTGCTGATAACGGACCAGATTACAAATCGTTTATAGAAAAGTCACCGTCAGAAATAGTTGAGGCAGTTTTGGGTAATTTTAGTGAATTAAAGACTAAAATTAGTAACTACCCTAATAAACTTCCTTACTCTGTGCAACACAACGAAAGTGCTTTCCAATATGTTTGCAGATTAGGTGCACAATACGGGCAATGGTGTTATTATGATGGCAGCAAGTTTATTTTTGGTAATCCTACTTCTGGTGACACAGCAGTGAAACTGCACTACCAATATGATTTACTAGAATTTAATTATACAGAATCTCCTCAACCAACCGAATTTACATATAGCACATATGATATTTCAACAAAAAAGAATCTTTCTTCTTCTAATTCTTTCGGGGATGGAGCACTTAAAGCTAACGATTTAAGAGACGCTAATACCAATCTCTGGATCAATGAACCTACAGGCCGCGGTAATTTAGGCGATGTCGTTAAGATACAAGCTGAAGCTTTAGCCATTAATCAAGTTCGGTTTACTGGCAGCAGTACTAATCCAACACTTCTTTTGGGAATGAAAGTTCAACCAACGGGAACCGGCGACGCAGATGGAAAAGGTGAAATAGAAGGAACCTTTCGAATTATCAAAATCTCACATTCTTGTAATGAAATTGGCAACTATCAGAATCAATTTGAAGCAGTTTCTACGAAATATAGTGCGTATCCCTACACTAACGTTCTGTCATACCCAGTAAGTCAAAATCAAATAGGACAGGTAATTCAGACACATGAGGATCCAGATAGTCTGGGACGAATTCAAGTAAGACTTTCTTATCATGATGGCTTTGAACCCATTTGGATGCGTATGCTTACGCCGCATCCAGGAAACAAACACGGTATCTTTTTTCTTCCAGAAGTAGGTGACGAAGTATTGGTAGGGTTTGAAGGGAACAATGCTGAGCATCCCTATGTAATGGGATGTCTATACAATGGAAAAGATAAGCCACCCCACGAGCCGGATGACAAGAATACATTAAAAACAATTAAAACCAGAAGTGGACTAAGGATTGAATTTAATGATGAAGATAAAATATTCACAATTGAGACTCCTGCCAAGAACACCATTGTACTTGATGAGAAGGAAAAGAGTATCACAATAGCCGATCAAAATAAAAATACAATAACGATGGATGCTAGTGGTATAACAATCGATAGTTGTAAAGATTTAATTTTGGAAGCAACCGGTGACGTTAAAATTACTGCCAAAATGAATATTGAGCTGAAAGCCACTGCCGATGCAAATGTGAGTGCTTTAAATATTGCACACAAAGCAAATGCAGCCTTTAGCGCAAAAGGAGGTGCCACAGCAGAATTAAGCGGTTCAGCAACCACCACGATAAAAGGTGCCATGGTAATGATAAACTAACACTAAATAAAATAAAAAATGCCACCAGCAGCAAGATTAACAGACATGCATGTCTGCCCGATGCAGACACCGGGCATCCCCCCTATTCCTCATGTTGGAGGACCCATAATTGGCCCTGGGGTGCCAACAGTACTTATTCAAAAAATGCCGGCGGCCGTATTAGGAGACTCATGCGTTTGTGTTGGACCGCCAGATTCTATTGTCAAAGGTTCGGCTACAGTAATGATTGGAGGAAAACCCGCTGCAAGAATGGGAGACACTACTGCGCACGGTGGTTCTATTACTTTGGGATGTCCAACTGTACAAATAGGTGGTTGACAGCGACTAGTTGTCGCCTATTATTCAAAAATAGTTGAGATTCTCTTGCATGATTTGATTACGACGGACTCTTTCGTCTTTAAAAATACATTATAGAATTCATAATTAAGTTCTTTCCAATAGTAAAAGGTCTAGAATAATCGGATTTTATTTTCGTTTTTGGCCTTTCATATATGTCATGTACAATTCAATATTAGAATATTTATTTTTAAAAATTACAAAATTGAGACAAATAACATCCAATACAAACGCAAACTCATAGTTTAGTTTGTAAGCCCATCTCACCGTTTAGTCATCCCAATAAATCCAAAAGAAAAGAGCCACGACTTCTAAACCTACTTATCGCTCTAAATGAAAGACCCCTTTCAAAATAATCAATGGCACAGTGGTGACCTTTATACTTGCTTAATTTTCGAATTCCCAACCCATTAGTAACGACAGATATCAAACAACACAACACACTGTTTTTCAATTCTAGGAGATGAATTTTGATAATTCTTATGGTTTTAACCATTTCTAATAATCCAAAGATTTATAACTAAATTCTTGTTCATGGTTATACACACCGTCATATATACCAAAAATAAAAAAATTGGAATATGTATCTTTTATCAACCTTATGGCGATATCCAATACACATTCCAATTTATCTTTATCTTTCCAAGTTTTGAAATCGAGCTTTGTAAAAAGCATCTTAATGATTTCATCATTAGTAAGTGGAAAAACTCTCGTGAATTACAAAGACTTAATCATTTACCTCAAGTCAATTGTCAATTTCTAAATATTATTGTTGTTCGTATTCAGATTCCCAATCCGTTCCATCATCTCCTTTTTGACCATCCATTTTAATCATAAAGTTTTTGGCCGGGAAATAAGGTGTCATGTGAATATCCAAATGAACTTTATCCTTTTGATGTGGATCTTGTTCGAAACGTTTGATAGAAAAGTTTTCGATCAATTTATCTGGACCTGTAATTCCATCCAGGAATTTAACAATTTGCCCCATCAGTTCTTTACGAGTTCTAGCATTGAAGTTCTCGAACGCTCTTCGATTTAAGAAATCCATCAATACCTTAGTAACATAATCGAATACACGAACCACAGAATAAGTTTGTAGTCCTAAGTTATCACCATTAAACAATGTCTTAGCTGAAAATGCCATCACTTTACCATATTCATTCACCATTGGCACCAAGCCCATTTTCTCTAGTTGTGCAATATCACTTTTCTTAAGATCAAAACGAACACCATCTACTTCATTCATACCACCAAACTTCTTACCAGCAGTTACTTGAGACATCAAGGTACTATAAATTTTACCTGCCAATGCACCAGAAGGTGGAACGTATAAATCCTCTTCCTCACCTACTTCATCAAATTTACCTCTACCTACTAACCAGTTACAAGACATCATAACATTTGACCGATATTTGTCTCCACCAGTTAGATTCGCAGCTTCAAACATCTCCATAACATCATCCGGTTCATCTAAGTGTTCGAAATCTGTCACGAGCATCACTTTATTGTCGTGCGCAATCTTTGCCCATTTCTCAACTACTTTATTAGACCCTAAATAACCAGGAATGACAAGTAATCCGTAATTTTCTCTTAAATCTAAACGATCGTAAGCACCAACCAACTCTTCCGAAATGGCATCAATAAAACGAGTGTTATCTAGATCTTTCATTTGATCTAAATCAGCATTTACAATAGAGATGTTCTTAATCTTATCTGATTCAGAATTCTTATAAAATAAAGAGACAGATCTATAAGAACGTTCTAATTCTCTAGTCGCTTCAATTGCTTTTCCTAAATTCTTTTTTAAGGAGTTTTCAGCTATAGCAGCACTCTCCTCCGAAATTCCCACCATATCTGAAACCTCTTCAGAACCGGATAAAATATTTGACCAAATTTCTAAGGTTTTCTTAAGTGTTTCTCTATCCTCTTTCTTGGACATTTCAGTTAAGAAAATTCTCTTTCTTGCTTTACGCTCCGGGTTCATATTTTGAACACCTTCTATAGCAGCTTCAAGTAAATCGAAACCACCAAACTTTCCTAATTTATCACTGCTGTCTTTTAAGAATTCAGCAGGATTTTCTACAGGGGTAAATTGTTGTTGATTAGCAGCCATTTTTATTTATTTTCTTCAATTTCGGTTAATAATGCACGAATGGAGTCCAACAAAGCTTGTTTCGCTTCAGGATCTGCAATCGCAGTTTTAAGTATTTTATTGGTCTTAAGTTGCTTTACAACTTTTATGTATTGGTCTTTTTCAGTATCCAGTCCTTTTAGGTAATCACTTTGTCGTGTAATTCCTTTGGCACCAAAATCTCCCAAATTAGCGAATCGAAGTTTTTCTTTACTTCCAACTCCGTCGCTACTTTCAAACTCAACCTCCACATTTGGCTGATAGTGTTCAAAAACTTCTTCGACATTTGTTAAACCACCTTGAATGACCGGCTTTATTGCTGTGTCATTTGTAAGTTTTTCTACTAATAATGTTCTGTTCTGAGGTATTTCTGCAAAAGCCTCACTTGCGTCTGTTTTTACTTCGGTTCCACCGATTCCATATGTATCGCTCATAATGTTATATATTTAAATTCAATTTATAATTTTTTAAGTAATCTATTAAGTAATTTTCCATTTTAATTCGTTTTTCTTATCAATATCCAATTTGATCTTCGTCCCCTTAGAAATTTTTCCTGATATTATCATTTTAGAGAGAGGAGATCTTAAATCACTTCTAATAACGCCACGCAAAGGACGTGCTCCATATTTTGGCGTGAACCCCTTCAATGCAAGAGCAGACACGGCCTTCTCGCTTAGCTCGAGTGATATCTCTTGCTTGGCCAAGGCCTTATAGAGATCTTTCAGTTGAATTTTAAATATTTTACCAATATTCTCTTCCATAATTGGTGAGAATGGTATAATCTCGGTAAGCCTACCTAAAAATTCAGGTCTAAAGTGATTTCCCATCATTTCTAATAAGTCGCTTGACTTCGGAATCTCACCTTTTCCAAAAGAATCTACAATAAATTGACTGCCAATATTGGAAGTAAAAAGAATCATTGCATTCGAAAAATCCCCTTCCTTCCCTAACCTATCATGAAGTTTACCTTCATCTAAAATCTGAAGGAAAATATCAAATACAGAAGGGTGAGCTTTTTCAATCTCATCAAAAAGCACAATAGAATATGGCTTCTGTCGTATCTTATTTACTAATAAACCTCCTTCTTCATATCCAACATATCCTGGAGGTGCTCCATATAAAAGAGCTGCTGAATGTTCTTCTTTAAATTCAGACATATCAAATCTAATAATAGAGGTCTCGTCTTGAAATAAAAACTCAGCCAAAGCTTTCGCTAATTCGGTCTTTCCAGTTCCTGTTGGTCCTGAAAAGAAAAATGATCCTATAGGTAATCCTGGCTTACTCAAACCTGAACGGCTTTCTAATACCGCCTCAGTAATTATTCTCGCCGCGTGATCTTGTCCAATAACTCTCTTTTTTAATACCTCCTCCATATTCAGCAAACGATCTTTCTCATCGGCTTGTAATTTCCCAGTCGGTATCCCAGTTTTATTTGCAATAGTAGATGCAATATCATTCTTATCAATTCCTATCTTTTCCTTATCTGCAATAGATTTTAAATTATCCAAAACATTATTTAAAGCGATAAAACCCTTCTTAGGGTCGTCTACATTCGCGAATACATCTTCTTCTCCTAATTCTGTAAACAGCAAATAACTCAGTTTTGCTTGCATTTGAGAATACATCCAGTTCTGCTCAGCCAAAACTTTATGCGTCTCCAGTTTTTCATCTTCCAGAGCATCAAGCTGCTCCTTAAGAGTTGCTATTTCAGGTCCAGAAGTTTCAATCATAAACTTGGCAGCAGACATCGTTCTGTCAATCAAATCAATCGCAGAGTCAGGTAAACTGCGCTCCTTATTATATCTTTTAGCCAATCTGATGGCTTCGGAAATAGTTTCAGAATCAATTTCTAAATTATGGTGATCTGAATAATAAGACACCGAATTTTTAATCATACGATGTGCCTCGTCTTCACTAGGTTCTAGAATTCTAACAGTCTCGAATTGCCTTGAAAGGCCTTCATCTACTTCAATATGCTTTCTAAAGGCATCGTTAGTGGCAGTTGCAATTATTGTAACTTCTCCCTTTACCAACTCCGACTTTAATATGTTAACCAATCCTTGGTTTCCTGAATTCTTATCGGTTAAATTCTTTAACTCATCAATTAACAAAATAGGCTTGTCAAATTGTTTGATTTCATTGAATACTTTCTGAAGTCTATCTTCAATTTCACCTTTATAACCAGCTCCTGAGACTAAATTAATAAAATCCAACTCGAAGACTCTAGCATCTTTAAAATGATCCGGGATATTCTCGCCAATTGTTGCATAGGAGAGTCCATTCATCATAACCGATTTTCCTACTCCTGGATCCCCAAGTATTAGTACGTTAGGTTTTGAACGTCGTCCCAAGATTTCTGTAATCATTTTAATTTCAGCATCTCTTCCAGAAATATTTTCTATAGTTCCGTTTTTTGCTTCCGAAGTCTTATCCCTGCAATATTTCATTAGGGTTGATCCACCACTAACTCCGTTACTTTTTGCCTTCCCAGCAGAACCAACACCACTTGAGCTTGTAGCTGATCCACTCGATCCATTTCCAACATAATCTAAAATTTCATTTGGAGTTAATGGAAAAGTCTTTAACTGATCATAGGAAAATCCTACACCAGGAGTAGATAATGCAATAAGTAGACACTCGGTAGTCACATCATCTAAGCCCAATTTTAATTTGATATTGTCCGCTTCATAAAAAACAGCCTCTATTAAAGAATCCCCGGGAGGAGTCTCAACTATTTTAGTAGTTTTTGGAAATGTCTCTAAACGGACTTCTGCCCATTCTTCAACATAATACGCATCCTGTCCCATATTCTCAATAAATTTGAGCATTCCTATATCTTTATGAAGTAATGCCTTTAATAAATGAGCCGAAGAATAAGCCGTATGAGAATATTCACGAGAAATAGCCTGTGCAATATGTATTGTTTGTTTTAATGTATCTGAAAGTGTATAATTCACAATTGTATTTGATTAGAAGTTTAATATTTTTAGCACCTATTTAGTGTGGATTTGGTAATTTGAATTACAAAAGATACTTATTTAAAAGCTAATACTAAAAAACTATTCGTTTAGGTGTCTATAAATTGGTTAAAAAGACTTTTTTTATTTTAATACTGTCATTTAACACCTAAATATGTCCAAATTATTGACTCTGCTGAAATCTAGTCTTCATTAATATTTGGAGAAACTAGGTGATTTTTCATAGCAAAAACAACAAGCCCAGCAATGTTCTTCACTTCTGCTTTTTCGATTACGTTCTTTCGATGTACTTCTACCGTTCTTGAACTTATGAAAAGTCGTTTGCTAATTTCCTGAGTTGTATATTGTTTGCATATAAGGTACAATATTTCCTTTTCTCGAGGGGTTAGGAAACCATCGTCAAAAACAGACTTTTCTCCATCGTTTTTCGGTTTTCGGTTTTCGTTAAGGATTTCCATTACGTTCCTGTCGTAATAAAATCCATTATAATAGACCTGTTTTATAGTATGTAGAACTTTTTGCGGTGAAGAATTTTTCACCAAATAAGCACTAGCCCCTACACCTATCATATTTCGAATAAACGATTTCGTATTGTACGTGGTTAATGCAATAATGCCAACTTTGGGATACGCCTCACTAATTACTTTGGTAGCCTCAACGCCGTTGAGTTCTGGCATTTTTATATCTGTAATAATAATATCTGGTAATTGATCACATCCTGCCAAAAAATCGAGAAGTTCTCTTCCATTGGTAGCTTCATAAAGGATATTTATTTCCTCATCTCTAGATAGAATATAAGAAATCCCAACTCTAAAAAGCTCCTCATCATCAGCTATAACTACGTTAATTAACATGGTGTCTTTCTTAAATTAAACCTTAGCATTTATTTATGCTCTAAGGTATTAAATTTATTGCGTTTTTCTTACAATAACAGAAACAGAGATTCCAGAACCAAGACTACTTTCAATAGTTAAATCTGCATCCAGAATAGAAGCTCTGTTTTCAATCCCACTTAGCCCCAATCCTTTCATTTTTTTAGCTTCAGAAAATTCAAATCCCTTTCCGTTATCCTTATAATTAAATATCGCTCCCACGGCATCGCTCACTAAGGAGATTTCAATAACAGAAGCCGAAGCATATTTTATCGTATTACTAAATAATTCTTGAACAATTCTAAATAAATGCAACTCTTCATCCTTCCTAAGGAAATTTTCTTTGTAATTCAAAGTACTGTGAATCTTAAAACATTTAGAAGCTCCAGCCTCCTCGCACAAACCTTCCAATGCAGCTTGCAGCCCAAATTTGTCAAGCGTTGGGGGTAATAAATCATGTGCTATCCTGCGTGAACTTTCCAAAACTGTAGCAGTAATACTTAGAATGCCTTCTCCAAATTTATTTGCGTCTTCGGAAGTAATTCCATATTCAGTTAAAAAATTGGCGTTAAGAGAAACGATGTTTAGTTTGGAACTAATTGCATCGTGCATATCTTGTGCAATTCGCTTTCGTTCTTCCTCTTGTGCAATAAGCGTTGATTGTATAACTTCTTTCTGGTACGAAATTCTCAAATTGGCTTTCTCTAATTCAGTTTTAATAATTTTCTTTCTTGAGAAATAGAAAAATAAAACGATGGACACAGACATCAAGACTAATAATCCAACTGCAATTAGTATTATAATCAGAATTTCATCTTCACGTCCTAATAATTCTTCCATATATGAACGAAGATATAAATTTATAAGACTATTTATTTAATAGATGTAAAATGCTTATTTAATATTTTTAATGACACGATAATTACGAAACCATTCTACAACTATTAATATTTGGAAAATTAAAAACAGGACTAAATTCAACTCGGTTAATGATTTCGAAATATACTCTGGAAATGAATCATTAAGCGCCAGATTACCCGCTGCAAAAATCAACAAACTTGAAAGTAGATATACAAGCAAACCAACATTTACGATTAGAAACTCTCTCTTTCCGGTAAGTGATTTATATAGATATAGTATTGAATAAATAACTACTATTAATTGGGTAATACTGGATCCAATAGGGTTGTATTTAAAGTATAGTTCAGGCTCTGTAAAGTACTGATAAGCAACAATAAATAAAGTAAACACTGTAATTACATTTATCCATTTATAACCGAGTAATTCCCTATAAAAAAGGGATAACATAATAAATTGTAAAACAAAATAATATATAAAAAAGAACAGGTTGCTTTCTCCCGTGGTAACAATATTATAGTACTTCATGGAAACCTGAATAAACCCAATAATCAAAAGGTATATTGTAAAATATTTAAAGGCCTTACTATTTCTAGTAAAGCCTGCTAAATATAATAAAGGGTAAAATGCAGACAAGTAAATAGTTACCTCTCGCAAGCCTTCACTGACAATTTCCCACATTAATTTAATGGACTTGAATCATCACAATAAGGCGGACAGGGACTTGTAAAATCCCAAATGCTATTTGCTCCAGCCCCGGCGGCCGCTCCAGCCTCAGGAAGTAAATCCTTGTAATACTCTTTATCTTTGGGTGTTGCTGGCACATATTCGGTACCAACAAATACCAGTTTTTCTTCGCCTGTTTCATCAATTGCAAGGTAGGCTCTCGCCTTCGCGCCAGACCCTTGGGATTTAATTTCCTTCAATACGCCTTCAATATCCTTTACAGGGATCAAAAAAGCATTCGCTTTGGTAGATGGGGCACTTCTCCAGTTTCCTGTCCAAGAAATAGCTTGATCTAGGGTAATTTTGTCGTCGATTACACTCATGGTTCTTATTTATTTAATAGGTTAAGACCTAAAAATAGAAAAACCTTTGCTCTAAAGCGAAGGTTTTATGAAGAGAATTTTAACCGTTTTGTGTCAGCTAAATTTGCTTCAGTAGATTGTTTGTTGAATAGTTTTTTGTACTTCCTTCATTTTCAATTGCTTTTAGAGTGGATAGTCCTATTTTTTTTCCCAATTCAACTCCCCACTGATCATAACTAAAAATATTCCAGACAATTCCTTGTACAAAGAGCTTGTGCTCATAAAGCGCAATTAGACTTCCCAAATTTTTTGGAGTCAATTTTTTTATTAAAAGCGTATTTGTAGGTTTATTTCCTTCAAATCTTCTAAAATTAGTCGCGACTTCCATTCCTTCTGTGCCTTGAAGTAAGGCCTCAGTCTGTGCTAGGAAATTAGCCATTAACTTATTTTGATGGTCTTCATTTCCATAGAGGGATTCAGAAAAACCTATAAAATCTGTGGGAATTATTTTAGTCCCTTGATGAATTAATTGAAAAAAAGCATGCTGAGCGTTCGTTCCTGTGCTACCCCAAACAATTGTACCCGTTTCGTAAGTAATATCATCTCCATTTCTATCAACACTCTTCCCATTACTTTCCATAATGGCTTGTTGTAAATACGGAACTAATTTTGATAAATATTGGGAATATGGAATAACTGCTTCCGTTTCCGATTTAAAAAAGTTGTTATACCAAACCGATAGCATTGCTAAAATTACTGGCATATTATCTGAAAAGTCCGAGCTCTTGAAATGTTTATCCATCTCGTTCGCACCTTTAAGCAATCCTTCAAAATTCTCATAACCAATAGCACAGCAGGTTGAAAGACCTACCGCACTCCAAAGAGAAAACCTACCTCCAACCCAGTCCCACATTGGGAAAATATTTTCTGAAGCAATCCCAAACTCTTTAACCGCTTCTAAGTTCGTTGAAACAGCTGCGAAATGTTTGGCGATATCGGCTTCTGAAGCATCTTCCAAAAACCATTTTCTAACCGTACTTGCGTTGGTAAGTGTTTCCTGAGTAGTAAAGGTTTTTGAAACGATTATAAATAGGGTCGTTTCACGATCAAGTTTCTTTATTACCTCGTTTACATGATCCCCATCTACATTGGAAATGTAATGCAAATCTAAATGGTTCTTATAATATGATAAGGCTTCGGTAACCATATCCGGTCCCAAATCACTGCCTCCTATCCCAATATTAACTACGGTCTTGATCTCCTTTCCACTATAACCCTTCCAGCTTCCATTAATAATAGCTTCGGAAAAATTATGCATTTGATCGAGCGCATCTTTAACGTCGGGTTTCATATTATCAAAATCCCTAAGGACAGCGTGCATTACTGCTCTATCTTCAGTTTGATTTATTTTTTCCCCACCAAACTGAGCCTCTATTGCCTCCTTTAATTTCACTTCATCCGCAAGTTTTAAAAGAAGATCAATAGTTTCCGAAGTGATTCTATTTTTAGAATAATCTACATAAAAATCCTGCCATTCAATTTTAAAAACATCTGCCCTTGTTACATCCTCATTAAACAAATGCTGCATTCTAACTTCCTTCATTTCCTTGAAATGAGATTCTAATTGATTCCAGGCTTTTGTAGTAGTCGGGTTTATTTTAGGAAGCGACATTGCGTTATTTTTTATTTAGCATTCTAATTACGTTGCTGGATCATTTCTTTCATTAAAAAAGAATTGCTAAAATTGTCAATTTAAATATGACCAACTCGCATACGACCCAATAGAAATTTATTTATTGGACAGCGGAAGTTTATTATTTCTATAATAATTAATCAAACCGTCTATAGGGCGTCTAATTATACTTCCAAGCTCCAAGTTATAAGGATTCATGCTGTCTCTAATAATATCTTTAGAAAAGTGCGCTATGGAACCGATAAAATGTATTGGAACATTTTGACACTCTTTATAACAAAGAATTCTTAACTCAATGAATTTTGTCATTCCTTCACTTATTAATTTATAGAAATAACCGTTTACCTCTTTGCTAGTAAAAATAAATTCTGCAAATGAAGCCAAATACATATTAGGATTTGGACGTTGATACAAATTGAGTTTTATCTCATCAGGATCTAGATTAAATCGCTTTTCAAATTCCAGGGCCAGTTCGCTAGGCATTTTTTTATAAAAATAATCGCGAATCAAACGTTTTCCGAAGTAATTCCCACTAGCCTCATCCATCAATGAATAACCTAGTGATTCAACATTGGATTGAATGGTGGTTCCATCAAAATATGAGCTATTAGATCCTGTTCCTAAAATACAAACGATTCCGGGGTCGGTCGTAGCTGCGTATACAGCCGCTACCGTGTCTTCATTAACTGATATAGTCGCATTTACAAAAAGATCGGCTAGCACTCGTCCTAAGAGTCTCACGGGAGTTTTTGTCCCGCAACCAGCTCCATAGAAGTCTACCGCACTTACTTTCTGTAAAACCGCCACTAAGTCCGAGTTTGCCTTAATACGATTAACTAATTCCATCTCAGGCACTACAGCCGGATTCAATCCAGCCGTTCGAGTTTTTAATACGACTTCACCAGAATTATCCAGTAAAATCCAGTCACATTTTGTAGAGCCCCCATCGGTAATTAATATCATATTTACAAAGTTGAAACGTACGACGCCAAGTCAATTAGCTTTGATGAATAGGCATACTCATTATCGTACCAAGCCACTAACTTAAAGAAATTATCGTTAAGAGCAATACCTGCTCCTGCATCAAATGTACAAGTATGTGCATCGCTTACAAAATCTTGCGATACAACAGCATCTTCTGTATAGTTCACAATTCCTTTATAAGCACCTTCTGAAGCGCTCTTAAAAAGTTTTTTAATATCCTCATAGGTAGCACTTTTCTCGGTTCGAACGGTCAAATCTACTACTGAAACATCTGCTGTAGGTACCCGAAATGCCATTCCTGTAATCTTCCCTTCCAATGATGGAATAACTTTTCCAACGGCTTTTGCTGCTCCTGTTGAGGCAGGAATAATATTCATTAATGCACTACGACCACCTCTATAATCCTTTCGTGAGGGTCCGTCTACGGTAAACTGTGTAGCCGTTGTTGCGTGAATAGTTGTCATTAATGCTTCAACAATTCCGTATTCATCGTCAATAATCTTTGCCAAGGGAGCTAAACAATTCGTTGTGCAAGATGCGTTAGAAACAATCGTGTCTGTTGGTTTAACATCTTTATGGTTTACACCCATTACAAACATTGGGGCATCATTTGACGGTGCTGAAATAACTACCTTTTTAGCTCCTGCACGCAGGTGAGCATCGGCCGTTGTAAGACCTGTAAATATTCCCGTACAATCAATAACGACATCTGCCTGAACGTCTCCCCATTTTAAGTCTTCTGGATTTCTCTCTGCCGTGACGCGTATTACACGACCATCAACAACTAATTGTCCGTCTTCTACCGCAACTGTACCAGTATACTTTCCGTGAACTGAATCATATTCTAATAAATATGCCAAATGATCTACATCTAATAAGTCATTAACACCAACTACCTCTATATTTTTATCTTGAGATGCAATCCTAAATGCAAGTCTTCCAATTCGGCCGAAGCCGTTAATTCCTATTTTTGTACTCATAGTTTTTTTTTGAAGTCTATACAGACGTTATATCTGCAACACGTATTAATTCATTATCTATTTTACTCTCACCTTTTAATGCTTCGGAAAAAGGTATGGATACCATTTGTCTTCTTACAGAAGCAATCATAATATCACGTTTATTATCTAATAAGGCATCTACAGCCGCAACTCCCATCCTACTTGCCAGTACCCGATCGTAACAACTGGGAGAACCACCGCGTTGTATATGTCCTAATACAGAAACCCGCACCTCATATCCAACAAGGTTATCTTCAATATACTTTGCCAATCCAAAGATATTTTTACCAACTTTATCTCCTTCTGAAACAACAACAATACTTGATGATTTTCCAGACTTTTTACTCCGTCTTAATGATTCGATAAGACGGTCTCTACCCATATCAAATTCAGGAATTAAAATCTCCTCTGCTCCTGCACCAATTCCAGCATTCAAAGCAATATCTCCAGCGTCTCTACCCATTACTTCAACTAGGAATAATCGATTGTGAGAATTTGCAGTATCTCGAATTTTATCAATAGCCTCAACGACAGTGTTTAAAGCGGTATCATAACCAATTGTAAAATCGGTTCCGTTTATATCATTATCAATAGTGCCGGGAATTCCAACAATTGGAAAATCGTGTTCTTCATTAAAGACAATAGCCCCGTTGAATGTACCATCACCACCAATTACAACGAGTGCATCTACATCTGCATTTTTTAAATTATCATAGGCCTCTTGCCGTCCATCTTTAGTGAAAAACCCCTTCGATCTGGCCGACTTTAAAAAAGTTCCGCCTCGATTAATAATATTTTTTACAGAACGTGCATCAAGATTTTCAAAATCTCCTTCTATTAGCCCCTCATATCCCCTGTAAACACCAACGCATTCGATTTTATGATAAGCACAAGAACGAACTACGGCCCTAATGGCTGCATTCATACCAGGAGCGTCTCCACCGCTTGTTAAAACCGCAATTTTTCTAATATTCGTACTCATTGGCGTAAAACTATACTATTAATATATACTGAGCAATTACTTTTGATTACTATAACGTTTTCGGTTCATAAGTAGCATAAAAAAAGCCCGTAAAACGGGCTTTTTTTATACTATCGGCTTCTAAACAAACCAATTATCTACTAGCTAATTGAAATAAATATAGGTCCAAATAACAATTATGACCACGACAGCTCCACAAATTTTAGCATATTTCCAAGGTGTGATATCAACTTGATTTGTATAAACCTGCTCATAAGACTCTTTTCTCGGATAGAATTTCCCAATCACCAACATCAGTAAAACATTAAAGACAAATAATATGGCCATTATATGAAGGAAGTGAGGATAGTTTTCTTTTCCGAAATAAGGCTGTAAGACGAACTGGCTAATAAAATATAGTATTGCTCCAGACAGTATTGCAATATTAGCTGCCATTGCAGGTACTCTTTTAGTTAAATAACCCACCACAATAATTGTTAAAATAGGAATACTATAACATCCATTAATTTCTTGTAAATACCCAAATAAACCATCTGGTGCATTGGCAATAAACGGAGCTATAATCATGGATAGAATAGCTAATCCAACACCGAAAAGTTTTCCGTATTTAACGACTGTTTTTTCATCGGCCTCTTTATTGATAAACTCTTTATATATGTCAATCCCAAATAAGGTTACAGAGCTATTTAATGCACTATTAAATGAACTTAAGATCGCACCGAATAATACAGCGGCAAAAAAGCCAACAAGATAGGATGGCAATACATTTCGAACTAAGGTCGGATAAGCCTCATCGGGATTAGCAATTTCCGAACCATATAGATAGAAGGCGATAATACCTGGAAGTACAACTATTAATGGACCTAATATTTTAATAAAAGAACCTAACAACAGTCCTTTTTGTCCTTCCTTTAAATTTTTAGCCGCTAAGGCCCTTTGAATAATTGCTTGATTAGTTCCCCAATAAAATAACTGTACCAACATCATTCCTGTAAAAATAGTTGCGAATGGCACTGAAGAACTAGAATCTCCCACTGCATCGAATTTTTCAGGGATTGCTGTAGTTAAAGTATTCATACCTTCAACTAAGCTACCATCTCCTACAACTAAGAGACCAAAAAATGGAATCATTAAACCTCCAATTAAAAGTCCAATCCCGTTTACCGTATCTGAAATTGCTACGGCTTTCAATCCTCCAAAAATAGCATAGATCGAACCGATAATTCCAATACCCCAAACTGTCATCCATAAAGCTGCAGTCTTAGAAATCCCAAAAACTTCTGGCACATTAAACATTGTATTAATTGCCAAAGCTCCTGAGTATAGGACTATAGGTAGTAAAACAACTACATAGCCTGTAAGAAACAAACCGGATGTAATTGCCTTAGTATTTTTATTATATCTCCGTTCTAAGAAAGTTGGGATGGTTGTAATTCCCCCTTTTAAATATCTTGGTAATAAAAATAAAGCGGTAATAACCATCGCAATAGCAGCTAAGGTTTCCCAAGCCATAACCAATAATCCTTCAGAAAAAGATTGCCCATTTAGACCAACTATTTGTTCCGTTGAAAGGTTCGTTAATAGTAAAGAAGCAGCAATGACTCCGGCGGTAAGACTTCGACCACCTAAAAAATATCCATCAGATGTACTTTCATCTGTTTTTCTAGTTGCATAGTAGGAAACAATTGCAACTAATAAAGTAAATCCAATAAACGAAAAAATTGCCATGTGAAGGTTGTTTAGTTAAAATAACGCATAAAAAGCTTAAACTTGCCTGATTTTATTCAGGCAAGTTACCACTTTTCATATTCAATATAAATAAATAAATAAAAACTAAAGTCTATTATTCTTTGATAAGTTTTATTATTCTGCTTCCTAAATCAGTACTTACGGTTGCAAAATACATCCCAGCTCCAAACTGAGCCATATCTAAAGAAAAATAGGATTTATTCGGAGAAGCATCAACTACTTTTTGCCCTAAGACATTGTATATCAATATACTTGTAATTTGCTGTTCCGCCTGGATATTTACAATACTAGCCGTTGGATTCGGATAAACAGCAACATTAATATTGTTATTGTCGTTAACTCCTAAAATTGGTGGCGTAACTACCACACTTCCTAAAGCTGCCTCATCGGCCGGATTCGCATTTAAACCCGTAACTGTAAATCCATATTGAACCGTAGTATCTGCTGGCTCAACATTCGTATAAACTACTGTAAAGTTTCCAACCGCAGTTATAGGAGCGGTTTCCTCCTTCAGAACAGAAAAATCGGCATTGAAGACTTTTATAAATGCAACAACTTGATAGCCAGCATCTAGCGTAAAACTTGATACACCTCCGGCAAAAGTCAAGGCAGTGCCAGCTAAACTTGCTTCTTCAACAAAGGTATTTCCTTCAAAAATTTTATTTCCAAGTAGCGTTGTTTGATCTATCCAATATGGATCCCCTGGGTTGTCTGCATAGGTGTTGAAATTAGGCTGCAATGTCAAGGTATTTCCACCTGTGTCAACTACAGTTTTTAAATCCGGTACACCCCATCCTGAACCAAATGCAAAAGCTCCACCATTGGCAGCTGTTTCAAAAACATTTGCGTAGCCCAATTGTGTCGCGCTGGCGTCAACAAAAACTGTGTTTTGTGCATAGAGCGAGGTATTTAATCCTACACATACTGCGAGTAATAAATAAAATTGTTTCATAATTTTTAGGTTTAAAATATAATTAGTAAAATGATTATTAAATTGTTTTTAGTTATTTCTTAATTATTCTAATTGTTCTATTTCCGTTTTCAGTTTTAACGTAGGCTAAATAAATACCCACCTGCATTGATGTCATATCCATCTGATAAGTATTCGAATTAGGAGATACCATTATCATAGCCTGACCCAAAATATTATATACTGATATTTCAGTAATGACCTCTCTAGCCTGAACATTCCAAAAATCAGACACTGGATTAGGGTATGTACTTATTGAACCTATTTCATCGTCTTGCAAGCCTAAATTAGTACCATCTATTACAATATCAGTTACTCCATCGTGATTGGCTACATATACATAATATGCTTGTCCAGCTACTGTATTAATAGATGCTGTAATGCCAGGCAAACATTGATTTTGAAACCAGTCTACTAATACAAGATCCGTTTCAACAGCAGTTTCATTAGGAGCAGTATAAAAAGTAACTGCGCTAAATCCGGCTGCCTCTAAAACCATCGTTGCATTCAAAGTGCCACCACCTAATACCTCAGTAATAATAGCCTCGCCATTAACATCACTAACCATTAATGCAGGAATCGTAACATCTGGATTAACACCTCCCATGATAATTGGATCACCTGCTACATTGTTCACTACAATAACCGCGATTGCACCTTCATTTTGAGCCGCCAACACTTTATCTGTAAACGCGCAGGCTCCACGTCTAACAATTGCAATCTTTCCTACCAAGGAAGCACCATTAGTAATTGGATCACAAGCATCATTCGGATCAGTACCCCCGCCAGAATTATCATCAACTACGACAGCCGTGTCTTCAGTTATTGCAGTAGTTGTAAACTCTCCACCAAAATCAGCTGCTACTGCAGGGTAATCACCTGCAAGAGGTCCATTGTTTACAGTAAACAAAAGCCCACCACCACCTGGTGTAGTAATCGATGCTGTAGCAGTTCCATCGCCTTCTGCAACGAAATTATACCAAACACCTCTAGCACCTGCGTTATCACAACCAACTGGAGAACCAGCTTCACCTGTTGCTGCAATCGTGGGAACATTAGGATCTGTATAAGGGAATCCTATTTCATCAACATCGATAGAATTAGCAATCAAATCATTTGGTGGAGGTAAGATAGTACAATTCATTTCTATTTCAAAATTTCCTGAATTAGTTCCAAAGCCATGAACTAAAACATAAAAAGTCGTAGCCCCATCACTCTGAAAGCTAACTTCCGATTGTAATCCGCAAGTGTCATCATTTCCAGCTACACAAGTAAGTGGTGGCGCACCACAATCCCCTGTATAAACTGATAGTTTAGAATCATAATCCGTGGTTCCATTACACATAGTAATAGTTATATCCGAAGCCAAACCGGTCGTGTCTTCATACACATACCAAACTCCTGGAGCAGTTACGCTTGTATCGCATAAAGGAGCTACTGCACTGTCTTCATTGGCATCTATCGTCGTGCCAGCAACAATTTCTCCACAACTAATAGCTATCGCATTCTCACATAAATCGTTTGATGGACCAGGCAATGCATTAAGTCGTTCAAGATTGTCCCAATAGAATGTTTGAACTGCTGAGTCTGTCATATTGAAGTTCATAAAGATTGTTACCGACTCGTAAGTTATGGCTCCTTCAGAACTAAAGTCAAAAATAATTTCTTCCCAAGCCCCAGTAGTTGTCAAATTCACTTGGCGCTCTACTGGAGGATTTGGTCCCCCTTCTAATTTCAATAAAACTGGGGTTCCTGACAGAGGAGACCAAACGTCCATTGAAAAGAATTTATCATCTGTAAGATCTACATCTATAATAATATTCACACCAGCGAAAGCTGCGTTAGCAGGAACTACGTTTTCAGCAACATTTGCTGAAGTATTAACCCCTGTAGCATCTGGATTAGCAATCACCTGAGTCGCAGACCCATTAAAATCACTGAATGGCACTACTGGTCCCTCGAACGTTATTGGGAAAGTCAATGGCGGTGGTGGTGGTGTAAACAATTCTAGATTATCCCAATAGTACACCTGCGCTGCAGGATCAGTCATATTGAAATTCATAAATACAGTTACCGAATCATAAGTTAATGCTCCTTCAGAACTAAAATCGAAGATTACCTTTTCCCAAGCTCCTGTTGTAGTTAAATCTGCTTGTCGTTCTATAGGAGGATTTGGTCCACCCTCTAACTTCAATAATACTGGTGT
>JBLHIC010000039.1:0-21284 GCA_047614245.1 Flavobacteriaceae bacterium | reverse complement strand
GATTTAGATCACCTATTAGCTAATCCAATTTTTATGGCGAACCGCTGTAGTATAAATTTCCACCCTCTGCATAGTTATATAGCTATTGGATTTTATTTTATAATGACTCTATTTAAGAAAGTACGTATCGCGGGTGTAGGTTTGATTCTTCATATGATTGCAGATTATTTAGATTGTCTTTGGATGCCTTGATGAAGTTTAATCGTTGGGACTTTCCAAGACTTAGTCAGAGTCGGCCGATTCAAGACTTTTAGATTCAAGACCAATGAACAAGAGTCTTTTTTCTTGTCTCTACTACCTCAATGTCCCCGTCTCGAAGTATTTTATTTACCGATGATGGTAGGGCTCGTTTTTCAGAATAGTAAATCCACGATATAATTGTTCGATAATAAATAGACGAACCATTTGATGCGAAAAAGTCATTTCGGAAAGTGAAATTTTTCCGTTAGCTCTTTGATAAATCTCTTCTGAAAAACCATAAGGTCCGCCTATACTGAAGACCAAATTTTTTAATCCGCTATTCATTTTTTTCTGAAGGAATTCAGAAAGTCCAACGGAGCTGAGAGATTTCCCATTTTCATCAAGTAGGATAAGAGTGTCTGAAGAAATTATTCGTTTTGAAATTTCCATTCCTTCGGCTTTTTTTTGTTGAATTTCGGATAAGTTTTTTGCTTTTTTGATATCAGGGATTACAACAAAAGTAAAAGAAACGTAAAACCCCAAACGCTTAATATAATCGTTTATTAAAACTTTTAGATGCTGGTTATCGGTCTTACCAATCGAGATGAGCGTAATTTTCATTATTCAAAAATAAAGGATTTTTTTATTTTGCCATCAATATAAAGGACACTACTGCCAACTCTTTTTGTTATTTTAGCTAAAATTACCTGACTATGATTTCAGAAAAACAGTTCAATAAAGAAATTGATCTTATAATTGTAAATGCAATCCGCGAGGATGTAGGTGAAGGTGATCATAGTTCACTTGCCTGTATTCCTGAGGAAGCAACGGGTAAAGCGAAATTATTGGTCAAAGATACTGGTATCATTGCTGGAATTGACTTTGCAAAGCAGGTTTTTAATTTTGTTGATCCAGGATTGAAGCTAGACATAAAAATTAAAGACGGAGATGTAGTAAAATATGGCGATGTCTGTTTTTATGTTTCAGGTTTATCGCAGTCAATATTAAAATCTGAACGGCTAGTGCTCAATGCTATGCAGAGAATGAGTGCTATTGCAACTAAAACCAATGAATTTGTGAAATTATTAGAAGGTTCAGGAACTGAAATTCTTGATACTCGAAAGACCACACCTGGCACTAGGGCTCTTGAAAAATGGGCTGTGAAAATTGGAGGAGGTGAGAACCATAGGTTTGGATTGTATGATATGGTTATGTTGAAAGATAATCATATCGATTTTTGCGGAGGTATTACGAAAGCTATAGAGACAACCAAGGCGTATTTAAAATCAAATAGACTGAATTTAAAAATTATTATTGAAGCGCGTGACCTTACTGAGATTGAAGAAATTTTAAAAACAGAAGGAGTTTACAGAATCTTGATAGACAATTTTAATTATGAAGATACGCTTAGAGCAGTTAAACTAATTGGCAATAAATGTCTAACAGAGTCCAGTGGAGGTATAACCTTAGATACGGTTAGAAAATATGCCGACTGCGGTGTAGATTATATATCAAGTGGCGCGCTTACCCATTCTGTCTACAATATGGATTTAAGTCTTAAAGCTGTCTAAATGAGCGAAGAAATTGAAGGAAAGCTTGATAAAATTCCTATAATCCGAAGCATTGTTAAATTACTCAAACTTGTAATTCTTCCAGGTTTTAATGGACTTTCTCTTTACGATTTGCTTGAAACTTATATCACTGGAATTATTGAAGGGACTTTTTCTTCTAGAGCTAGTTCTGTAGCCTATAGTTTTTTTATAGCACTATTTCCTTTTACTCTATTTATAATGAACTTGATACCCTATATTCCTATAGAGGGTTTTCAAACTCGTTTCTTGATTTTTATAGAAGAGTTATTACCACCACAAACGGCCGATTTCTTTTATCCTACAATCGCAGACATTGCTCTAAACCCAAGAGGAGGTGGGTTGCTGTCATTTGTGATCATCTTATCACTGTTTTTAGCAGCGAATGGTGCAAATGCTATTTTTAGCGCTTTTGAGTATTCCTTTCATGCACAGCTAAATAGATCCTTTTTTAAACAGTATTTTGTGGCTTTTGCAGTATCAATTGTTTTGGCATTATTATTGTTAATTACGGTTGGAGTAATATTATATGGCGAATACGCGATACATACGTTAAAAGGGAACGATTTAATACAAAATGACCGTTTTTGGATATCCGCATTACAACTTGGGATCTTTGTCATTATGGTTTACATTATAATAGCAATACTATATTATTTTGGAACTGTGGAAGGAAAGGAGTCAAAATTCTTTTCGGTTGGAGCTTTGCTTACTACTCTATTGTTTTTATTAACTACCTACTTTTTTGGTATATATATTAATAATTTCTCCCAGTATAATGAATTGTATGGATCAATTGGTGGATTGTTAATAATGATGTTCTATATTTGGATTAATTCAAATCTACTATTGTTAGGGTTTGAATTAAATATTTCTTTACAACGATTAAAAGATAAACCTAAACACTAATTTAAAGTAAATAACACAAATGAAGAATCTACTACTACTTGTCATTTCAATGGTTACCCTTAATATGGCAGTTGCACAAACTCAAGTTGGAAGTGTAACCCTAGATAACACTCTAAACTTTGGAAATACGGAGCTTAGTTTAAATGGAGCTGGAATTCGTAAGAAGGCCATGTTTTTAAAATTATACTCTGGAGGATTATATTTAGTGAAAAAGTCTAAGGATGCGGCTTCCATTATTAATGCGGATGAAACGATGGCTATTAGGCTGGTTATAACATCTTCATTCGTTTCTAGCGAGGCTATGCAAGGTGCAGTAAATGAAGGATTTGAAGCTTCTACAGGAGAAAAAACTGCTCCGATAGCTTCAGAGATTGAAAAATTCATCAGCTTTTTTAATGATGAAATTGTTGAGGAAGACATGTTCGATATTACGTATCAAGAAGCAGGAGTGGTAGTCTATAAAAATAAAAAAGAGCTTGGTACGATACAAGGCTTGAATTTCAAGAAAGCACTCTTCGGAATATGGCTTGGAAAAGACCCTGCTGATAGTAAGCTTAAAAAAGCAATGCTAGGTAAATAGTAAAAAATAATTAAATAGTATCTTTAGGCCGTTCTTTGGAGCGGCCTTTTTTATTACAATATTTTGACTCTAATACATGTAATAATGCGGTTTATTTATCAATGCTATATCTATGCTCGGCTAGAAATGACAATGAATAGAAACAACAAATAAACGAAACAATCAATTTGTATTTCATAGACGTAATACTTCCTATTCCCTTAAAGCAGCAATTTACCTACAGTGTAAATAGTAGTGAGGCCTCTTTTTTAAAACAAGGGATGCGTGTTGCAGTGCCATTTGGTAAGACAAAAATATATACGGGAATAGTACACACTATTTATAGGGATAATCCACCCGCTTATGAAACGAAGCCGATAGATCAAATCCTTGATGATTCGCCTATAATAAATCCTGTCCAAATAAAGCACTGGGAATGGATGGCCTCCTATTATATGTGTACCCTTGGAGAAGTAATTCGCGCTGCAGTTCCTAGTGCGTTTTTATTGGAAAGTGAAACTATTATTATATTATCCGAAAAGGAATCGATAGATGAGGCAGAATTTACTGATGATGAATTTTTAGTGTATGAAGCGTTAGAACATCAATCGATGCTCCATATTAATGACATTCGTGCCATTTTGGATCGAAAAAATGTTGTAAAAGTTCTACATAGATTACTTCAGAAGGAAGTCATTATGGTACAGGAAGAACTTCATGAGCAGTATAAACCAAAATTGAAGCGATATATAAGGTTGGCGGCTTCGTATACTTCCGAAGAAAATTTAAAAGGACTACTAGAGCAATTAAAACGGGCGCCAAAACAGCGAGAAGTTCTAATGACATTATTTATGTTATCTGCTCAAGAAAAAAAACCTGTAGGTTCTGTCTTGCTGCAGAAAAAAAGTGGTGCAACCTCTGCGGTACTTAAAACATTAATAGATAAGGGTGTTTTGGAAGAGCATTTCATTCAAAAGGATCGTGTGGAGTTTGATGGTGAAGGTGATTCGGTGTTAAAGGATTTGAATAAAGAACAGGAAATTGCTTTTTCAGAAATAAAAGATTCATTCGAAAAGCATGAGGTGACTTTATTACACGGTGTAACTTCCAGCGGTAAAACCGAAATATATGTTAGATTGATTGAAGAAGCTATGCAGCGTGGGGAACAAGTTTTGTATATGCTTCCGGAAATTGCTTTAACTACTCAACTTATTTTTCGTTTGCAGGCATATTTTGGTGAGAGCATCTCTGTTTACCATTCTAAATATTCGTTACATGAAAGAGTTGAGGTTTGGAATAACGTTCTGAGTTCAAAACCAAAGGCGCAATTAGTAATTGGCGTTCGGTCCTCCTTGTTTTTGCCTTTTAGCAAGTTAGGGTTAATCATTGTTGATGAAGAGCACGAACCGTCGTTTAAACAATACAATCCGTCTCCTCGATATCAAGGTCGTGACAGTGCCATTGTACTTGGGAATTTACATAGTGCTAAGCTATTGCTTGGATCTGCGACACCTTCTTTGGAAAGCTATCACAATGCGGAATTAGATAAATACGGCTTAGTAAAGTTAAATAAGCGTTTTGGAAATGTACAAATGCCGGATATTGAATTGGTAGATATCAAAGAGAAACATCGCAAAAAACAAATGAAAGGTCATTTTAGTGATCGTTTACTTGAAGCAATGACTGAAGCTCTTGATAACAACGAACAAATTATTTTGTTTCAAAATAGACGCGGTTTTTCACCAGTTGTCGAATGCACAACTTGCGGAATCGCTCCCCAATGTACAAACTGTGATGTAAGCCTTACCTTCCATCAATTTAAAAATGAGCTACGATGCCATTATTGTGGTTATCATATGGCTATGTTATTGTCTTGTATGGCATGTGGTAGTGAAACCTTAGATACTAAAGGATTTGGTACTGAGCAGATAGCGCATGAGCTAGCAACTTTATTTCCAGATCATGTTACGGCTAGGATGGACCAGGATACCACGCGTGGCAAGAGAGCTTATGAAAAGCTGATAGAGCGATTAGATGATCAAGAGATTGATATATTGGTTGGCACACAAATGCTTGCAAAGGGCTTAGACTTTAGAAATATTAGTTTGGTAGGTGTTATGAATGCTGATAATTTGCTAAATTTTCCTGATTTCAGAGCCCACGAACGAAGCTACCAATTGTTGCAACAAGTTTCAGGTAGGGCAGGGAGAACGAAGAAAAGAGGAAAGGTGTTGATCCAGACTTTTAATCCGCATCATCAAATTTTGCAGCAAGTTAGTACGAACGATTATGATGGTATGTACAAGCAGCAAAATGAAGAGCGCTATCAATATAAATATCCTCCTTTCTATAGAACGATCAAGATTACCTTTAAGGATAGAAACTTTCAGAGCATGCAAAAGGCTTCACGATGGTTTGGTCAGGCTCTAGAATTAAAATTAAAGGAAAATGTATTAGGCCCTGAGCCGCCACCAGTATCGCGTATCAGAAATCAATATATAACAAATATCCTAGTAAAAATTCCGAAGAATCAATCACTTTTGAAAACAAAAAACTATATAAATAGTGTAAAACGCAGTTTTAATTCCGTCAAAGAATTCTCTTCTGTAAGGTTAATCATTGATGTTGACAACTATTAGTTTCGCACAGTAGCTGCCAAAGCTTCAACCAAATCTGCTTTTCGATTACGACTTAATGGTAGTTGTTCTTTATCTAACTCTATAACTT
Source organism: Flavobacteriaceae bacterium (assembly GCA_047614245.1). Lineage (GTDB taxonomy): Bacteria > Bacteroidota > Bacteroidia > Flavobacteriales > Flavobacteriaceae > Ulvibacter. The sequence continues at coordinate 15,320 of JBLHIC010000039.1, read as the reverse complement.
TACTATTATATCTCTCAACCTTGTCAAGATTCACTATATAAGATTTGTGAATTCTTAAAAATCGTTCGGGGGGTAATAAAGTTTCGAATGCTTTCATTGTAGAAAGAACAACAAGCGCATCATGTTCGGTTACCAGTTTCACATAATCACCTAGCGCCTCAATATATCTCAGTTCATTTAAAAAGACTTTACGTTTCTTGAGATTACTTTTCACAAAAATGAAGTCTTCATCATCAAAGCCTTCATCATTTTTAAGTTTGTAATTAGTGATAGCTTTATGAACAGCATTTAAGAAACGTTCTTTTGAGATAGGTTTACGTAAATAATCTACAGCATTATAATCAAATGCTTTGAATGCATATTTAGTTTTACCAGTGACAAAAATAATTTGTGGTTTTGCAGTAAGATCATCTAATAAATCGAAGCCAGAAAGGATTGGCATTTCAATGTCTAAAAAGATAAGATCAATTTCGGTTGTAGCTAACCCCATTTTAGCTTCAATGGCATTATTATACTCAGCCACGAGATTTAGAGCGGGGTGGTTTTCAATAAGTCTAACTATGGAGAGTCGTTGCAAAGTAGAATCATCTACAATAGCACATTTTAGAATTGGTTTATCCACGGTATTGTTTGTTTTTCTTACAGCAATTATAATCAAAAATACGATGAAATGCAACTTTTTTTAACTTTTGTCGTGAAAATCGTTCACTTCATCAAGACGTGTAAGAAAATAACTAGTTTAAGAAATAAGGTTTGAAAATTGTAAATAAAGTGGTATTTTTGCACGCTCTTGGCAAGGTGCCAGAGATTAATAATTTAATTTAACAGATTTTATATGAATCATTACGAAACTGTTTTCATCTTAAATCCCGTTTTATCTGAAGATCAGATAAAGGAAACAGTAAAGAAATACGAAGACATTCTTGTTTCTAAAGGAGCTAAGATGGTATCAAAGGAGAATTGGGGGCTAAAAAAGTTAGCTTATGCAATTCAGCACAAAAAAAGTGGTTTTTACCATTTATTCGAATTCACCACAGCAGGTGAAGGTATTAACGATCTTGAAGTAGAATTCAGAAGAGACGAACGCGTTATGCGTTATTTAACAGTTGCGTTAGATAAACACGCTGTTTCTTGGGCAGAAAGAAGAAGAGCAAGAGATAACAAAAAAACAGCATAAGCCATGGCAAGTATTCAAGATCAAGCAAAAGGTAAAAAAGACGGAGAGGTTAGATATCTTACTCCTCTTAATATAGAGACAAACAAGGCAAAGAAATATTGCATGTTTCAAAAGTCGGGGATCAAATATGTTGATTATAAAGATCCAGATTTTTTAATGAGATTCATAAACGAACAAGGTAAAATATTACCAAGACGTCTTACTGGTACTTCATTGAAATATCAACGAAAAGTAGCTGTAGCTGTAAAAAGAGCACGTCATTTGGCACTTATGCCATATGTAGCCGATTTATTAAAATAAAAACCAGATAGAATATGGAACTTATATTAAAGAAAGACGTAGAAAATCTTGGTTTTACAGATGACTTAGTTACTGTAAAGAATGGATTCGGTAGAAACTTTTTAATTCCTCAAGGACATGCTGTTTTGGCGACTCCTTCAGCGAAAAAGGTTTTAGCAGAGACTCTAAAGCAACGTGCTTTTAAAGAGAAGAAGGTAATTGAAGATGCAAAAGCAGAAGCTGAAAAGTTAAATGGTTTGGAAATTAAGATTTCAGCCAAAACTGGTGAGGGAGACAAATTATTTGGATCTATCAACAATATTAATCTTGCAGAAGCATTTGAAAAAGCAGGAGTTTCTATTGATAAGAAGTTTATTACGATTGCAGGAGGTACTATAAAACGCACAGGGACTTACGATTCAACAATTCGTTTCCACCGAGATGTAGTATCTAATTTTGCATTTGACGTAGTCGCAGAAGCGAAATAAATGTAAGAGTAACATTAGGAAACATTTAAATGTTGATAAAAAAGCCACTTCTTTGAAGTGGCTTTTTTAAATTTATATATCTTTAAGTACTTCTAAACCAACACACATGAAAAAACTAAAAATAACTCTATTTGCCTTACTGTTACTTATTTTTTGTGGCTCTTCAATAGCCCAGATAACAACATCAAACATTAAAGGTTTGATTGTTGACGAGAGTTCCGCTCCATTTTCAGGAGCTAATGTAATTGCAACGCATACGCCTTCAGGGACAAAAAAGGGCGTCATTACAAATGATGACGGACGTTTTAGCCTTCTCAACCTTCGAGTTGGTGGTCCATATACGGTTGTAGTTAGCTACTTAGGTTATAAGACTCAAACTTTTGGTAATGTCTATTTGACATTGGGTAAAACCGAAAGCATTGCAGTTATAATGGGTGAAGATGCCGAGCAGTTAGATGCGGTACTTGTTACAGGAACTACAGGAAATAATGTTTTTAGCAGTGATCGAACAGGAGCAGAAACCAGTGTTGGGAGGCGGGAATTGTCGGTATTGCCCTCGATTACCCGTTCGGCCGCAGATTATACGAGGCTGGAGCCAACAGCAAGTAATGGTTCTTTTGGGGGACGTAATGATCAATTCAATAATTTCTCTTTAGATGGTGCTGTATTTAATAATCCGTTTGGACTTGATGCTGCAACGCCAGGAGGTCAAACAAGCGCACAGCCTATATCTATTGATGCTATTGAGCAAATCCAAGTATCTACAGCACCTTATGATGTAACTCAATCTGGTTTTACCGGTGCGGCAGTGAATGCGGTTACCAAAAGTGGTACAAATACATTTCACGGGGCTGTCTATGGTTATTATAGAAATCAGGACCTAACCGGTAGCAACGTAAAAGGAGATAATATTTTTGTTCCAGAATTAAAACAAGCTCAGTTCGGGGCTAGCATCGGCGGGCCGATAATAAAAAATAAATTATTCTTTTTCGCGAATTATGAAAATGACGATCGAGAAGATTTAGGGCAATCCTGGTTACCTAATCGAGGAACAGGGGCAATCAACGAGTCTAGAGTTTCTGAGCAAGATCTAATCTTAGTAAGAGATGCACTTGTAGGTGTTGGTTACGATCCAGGTACCTACGAAGGATTTACTCATAAGACCAAATCCAATAAAGGAATTTTTAAGCTTGATTGGAATATAGATGATAATAATAGAATAGCTGTGATTTATAATTATCTGGAAGCATCCCAAGAAAAACCTGCACATCCAACAGCTTTAGGTTTCAGAGGACCAAGTGCAGCTACACTTCAATTTGAGAACACGGGATATGAAATAAATAATAGAATTCAATCTTTTCAGGTGGAAATAAATTCAAACATTTCAAGTTCGGTGACCAATAAATTTCAATCAGGATATACGCATTTTGATGATTTCAGAAGACCAAAATCTTCTCCAGCGCCGACGATTACAATCACAAAGGGTGGCTCAAACTATATTATCGCGGGGCACGAACCATTTTCGATACATAATGTCTTGGACCAAAAAGTGTTTCAAATATCAGATAACTTAAATTACTCTATGGGAAACCATACATTTACTGCAGGAATGTCCCTTGAAAAATTTGAATTTGATAATTCATTCAACCTAGGCGCATATGGGGCACAAGGTGTATTCTTCCCTACATCTTCTATAGAAGATTTTCCAACTCTTGTTAGTTCTGGAGGGTTACAGACTATGTTTGATGATGCAATAGCGGCTAATGCAGGCTTGGAAGCTAATGGCGAAGGAGTAGCTGGCGGTTGGGCTTTGGCCGAAACAAACGTTGGACAATTTGCTGCATATCTGCAAGACGAATGGGATATTAATGAAAAGCTTAAGATAACATATGGGTTAAGAATGGATAGACCTATGTATTGGGATACTTCAACTAAGGCTCAGGAAGTTGTTGATGTTTCTTGTTGTGTAGATACAAGTATTCCATACTTCAACCCGAATACAGGCGAGTCTGTTTTAATCGATACTACCGATATGCCAACTAGTCAGCCGTTATGGTCTCCGAGACTCGGATTTAATTATGATGTAAAAGATGATAATACACTTCAAATTCGTGGTGGATCAGGAATCTTTACGGGGCGCTTACCGTTTGTTTGGATTGGAAATCAGATAGCAAATCCTAATTCTTTCTTTTTACAATATGTTGACCCCGACTTTAAGTTTCCACAAGTATGGCGAACGAACTTAGGAGCAGATCATAAGTTTAAAAATGGCTTAATATTAACAGCCGATGTTTCTTACACTAAGGATATTAATGGAGCCCACGTTCAAAACTGGGGATTACGTCCACCTTCTGGAACTCTAAGTGGAGTTGATAATAGACCAATTTATACTGCTGCAGATACTGGGAACAGCGCCTTTGTGTTTACAAACTCAGATAAAGGAAGAATTTGGAATGCATCAATAAAAGGGCAGCAAAACCTGTCCAATGGTTTATATACTATGTTGGCATATAGTTATTTAAATTCTAAAGATGTAAACTCCATTGAAGCTGAAATTACCGGTGACGCGTTTGCTTTTAATGCTGCTCTAGGTGACGTGAATGAAGACCAGCTTAGTTATTCTAAATACGGGGATACACATCGCTTTATTGGTGTGATAAGTAAAAAGTGGAAATATGGTAGTGGCAAGTGGGCTACCACTGCGACTACATTTTTTGAATATACAAAGGGAGGTCGATTTAATTATACTTACGGAGGTGATATTAATGGAGATGGTTCAGGCTTAAATGATTTATTATATATCCCAACAGAAGGTGAAATAAATCAGATGCAATTTTCAGGAGCGAGACAAGGATCTGCTTTCAATGCATATATTGTACAGGATGATTATTTGAGCGAGAGAAGGGGACAATATGTAGAACGCTACGGAGCAACATCTCCTTGGAGAGGTCGATTGGACTTTAAATTATTGCAAGATTATAATATTAAAATTTCGGAGGCCACGACCCATACAATCCAATTCAACGTAGATATCTTAAATGTTGGAAACTTAATCAGTTCTGAATGGGGGTTAGTTCAACAACCAAACAATGTTCAGCCTATTGGTGTCACGGTTGATCCGGCTACCAATGTACCAACCTATACTTTTGACCAGAGTTTAACCGATACGTTTGGATACGACGCTAGTTTGGCGTCGAGATGGCAAATGCAATTTGGATTGCGATATATATTCTAAAGAATCTATTAATTTACCTTAAATTTGCGCTTCCCTAAAAGGAGCGCATTTTTTATGAAGTATAGCCGTCTAACAAAAGAACAATTTGATTCCCTCTCTCTAGAGTTTATAAATTTCCTTGCTACGCAGTCGATCACCGCCAAGGAATGGGAATTAATCAAAACGAATGAACCAAAAGTGGCCGAAGAGGAACTGGATATCTTTAGCGACTTGGTCTGGGAAGGGGTACTTTCTAAGGTAGAATTCTTAGAGAATATTTCGGGTCAGCAACTCTTTTTATTTCGAATAATAGAAACCGAGATGGATCTTATTGTTGTGAAAGCAACTAAAACTGATATTGATATTTCCTCCGCTAATGGTTACAAGTGGTTGCAGGAGAATTTTGCTTCCGATGACGTAGAGTTTTTCACCGCTACGAAAGCTTTTTCCGAAGATAAAAACTTAGATGTCTTTAGCTTGATTCAACAAGGAGCAGTAATAACTAAGGGGTCATTGTATCAATTCTTTAAAGGTATCATTTAAAAAACTCAACTATTGACTGTTTCAGTTATTCATACCTTAAACTTTCAATAGGATCAAGCTGTGCAGCTTTAGTGGCTGGGTAGGATCCAGCAATGACAGCAACTAAAAATGTAATTAATGTAGCCCAGAGCATTGCCGCCCATGGAAGCGTAAAGTCGAAGTCTAAAACAGATGCAAATATAGCACCTGTGCCTATTCCTAGTAGAATTCCTAGAATACTTCCAAATTGACCAATTACTATTGTTTCTATGAAGAACTGCATGGAAATAGTCGAGCGTTTAGCTCCTAAAGCTTTTCGCACCCCAATTTCCCGAGTTCGCTCTGTAACAGAAACTAACATAATATTCATAAGAGCTATTGAGGACCCTAGAATAGTAATTATACTAATAATCCATGCTGCCACTTCTAAATACCCAGTAATTGCACCAATTCGGTTTATTAGGTCATCGCTTCTTTCTATCCCAAAGTTATTGTCTTCAATTGGGTTTAATTTGCGAATATTTCGAAATGTTATGATAGCAGCGTCTTGCGCTCCTTGCATCATTTCTTTGTCATTCACTTGCACACTTATCGTATAATTAATATTTGGTTGGGTAAAAATACTTCGTGCAACTTGTATTGGGATGAGTACTTTCAAGTCCTGATTATTTCCGAAGGTCGCTCCTTTGGACTCCAAAACGCCAATGACTTTAAATTTCACGCCACGAATGCTAATAACTTTATTTATTGGATCGTCATTGATAAATAAATTTTTAAGAAAATCGGCTCCAACAAGACACACTTTGTTATTGTTTTCTATATCAAAGATATTTAAATTTCGACCACTAGCTACCTCTGTACCAGTGTTCTCCAAATAATTCTCATTCACGCCATAAATTCTAACTTCTGGATCTGTTTTTTTATTTTCAAATTTCACCTCCGCACCTCGCGAACCAATAAATGAAACTGAAGTTTTGGTATATGGGAAAGAATAGAGATCGGTGAACTCCCGCACGTCATTATAATTAATTACGGGATTTATTTTCTCCCGCTCAGCACCATTTCTATTTACTGAAAATTCATAACGCTTTATACTGAATGTGTTCGATCCCATAGAGGCAAAGTCACTCGATATTGTATTTTCCAGAGCCTTTACAGCGCTTAAGATACCTACCAAGGACCAAATTCCTATTCCTATTATAACAATTGTTAAAATGGTTCTAAGAAGCTGTGTTTTAATTGAGTCTAGTGCTATATGCACATTTTCGCGGAACAGTGAAAACATAGTTTTTGGTATGCAGTTTAGGGTTAGACTATAAACTGCGTTTAAAGTTACAATTTACCTATTATTTTAGGATATTTGCATACGTTAAATATTACATCTTTATAATGTAATATTTCGAATCATATTTAATGAAGACTATTCTCCATGAGGATAGCAAAAAGTTAAAATCTTGAAAAAACCATCGATACCAAAAGGAACACGTGATTTTTCACCTCTGGAAGTTATAAAAAGAAACTACGTAATGAACGTCATTCAAAGTAGTTTTGAGACTTTTGGTTTTCAACCTATAGAGACTCCTTCTTTTGAAAACAGTGACACCTTGATGGGAAAATATGGCGAAGAGGGAGATCGTCTTATTTTTAAGATCCTTAATAGTGGTGATTATTTAAGGAAAGTTGATGAGGAACTTTATACCCAAAAAGATAGTGGTAAATTAACGGCAAGGATTTCTGAAAAGGCACTTCGTTATGACCTAACGGTACCTTTTGCACGTTATGTTGTGCAACATCAAAATGAAATTACATTTCCTTTTAAGCGCTATCAAATACAACCAGTCTGGAGAGCTGACAGACCTCAGAGAGGACGTTTTAGAGAGTTCTTTCAGTGTGATGCAGATGTTGTTGGTTCCAAATCATTGTGGCAAGAAGTGGAGTTTGTGCAATTATACGATACTGTTTTTACTAAATTAAAGCTTGATGGAGTTACTATCAAACTAAATAACCGTAAGGTTTTAAGTGGTATTGCTGAAGTGATTGGAGCAGAGGATAAATTGCTTGACTTTACTGTGGCTCTTGATAAACTAGATAAGATAGGGGAGGATGGCGTTAAAACTGAAATGCTTGCAAAGGGTATTTCTGAAACCGCTTTGGTGAAATTACAACCCTTATTTTCTTTTACTGGAAATGCTTCGGAAAAGCTTACCGCTTTAAAAGGATTACTAGCCTCTTCAGAAACAGGTTTAGAAGGAATTTCTGAATTACAATTCATAGTGGAGACCATTTCGGAATTAGGACTGCAAACGGCAATTTTAGAAATAGATGTGACTTTGGCTCGTGGACTGAACTATTACACCGGTGCCATCTTTGAAGTTTCTCCGCCGTCAGATGTAAAAATGGGAAGTATTGGCGGGGGCGGTCGATATGATGATTTAACAGGAATCTTTGGTTTAAAAGATGTAAGTGGTGTTGGAATTTCTTTCGGACTTGACCGTATCTATTTGGTCTTGGAAGAATTGGATTTATTTCCAGAAACTGTTTCAGAAACTACTAAGGTGCTTTTTATTAATTTTGGAGAAATGGAAGGGATGTATGCGATGAAAGCAATTACCAAATTAAGAAAAGAGGGTATTTCAGCGGAATTATATCCAGATATTGCTAAAAACCAAAAACATCTTGGTAAGCAGATGAATTATGTTAACAACCGCGGTATTCAATTTGCTGTTTTGGCAGGCGAAGATGAGATGAAGTTGAATAGATATACCTTGAAAGATTTAAAGAGTGGAGAGCAACTAAGTCTTGATTTTAAAGGCCTATTAGAATTTATCTCATAACTGCTTTTTTTATTTAAAACTTGTAAAGAGTCTATTTCTAACTTATTCTGAGATGGACATAGCGCACTGGCTCAAGACTTTTAGAACACCCGTATGAACGGAAGGGCAAGAAGAGTCATGATAAAAAAGAGTCTTGGTCCATAATTCCTTTAGGGAAAGCGGTCGTGTCTCTTATACCTCGATGGCTCTACCTCGAGGTATTTCATACAGAATGAATGAAAATACTATAAAAAAACCTCCGTGTTCGTGGCCATTGAACGATATTTCTATAGGAAACGCTTTTATTTTTATACATATAAAAGGAGCAATTAAAAAGATTAAAATAATGCAAACTTATCTTTGAGGCGGTTCAATTTGTTTTTATATTTGCCACCTCAAACGCGGCGAGGTAGCTCAGTTGGTTAGAGCGTCGGATTCATAACCCGGAGGTCGGGGGATCGTGCCCCCCTCTCGCTACTTAAAATCCCTTCATCCATATTATGTTATGTTGAAGGGTTTTTTATTTTTCTTGGTCAATACTAAATAAAAAATTAAATACCTTTTGTTTTGAGTTTCTAATTAATTCTATATATTCGGCTTAACTTATAAAAACTATGGACGATAAAATAAAGTATGAAATGGAATTTCCAATTGACGTCTCTCCAACTCTATTGTATCAATATATATCAACGCCATCTGGGATGTCTGAATGGTATGCAGATAACGTAAACTCCAGAGGTGAATTTTTTACATTTATCTGGGCTGAAAGTGAAGAAGAAGCGAAGTTGTTGAGTAAAAAAAACTTGGAAAGGATTAAATTTAGATGGCTTGAAGATGAAGGAACTGATTTCTACTTTGAACTTAGAATACAAGTAGATGAAATTACCAAAGACGTATCGTTGATGATTACGGACTTTGCGGAAGAGGATGAAGTAGAAGAAGGTAAAATGCTATGGGAAAACATGGTTTCTGAATTAAAGCAGATATTAGGTTCTACTTAGAATCACTTAAAAAATAAACTATCTTTGCGCCGTCTCGTTAAATTGGGATGGTTTTTTTTTATGGTCAATTTAAATGGAAACTTAATGCAAAAGGCGGAAACCTCACTGGGACATGATAATCGTGGACTTAATTATGGGGATGCCGTTTTTGAAACCTTGAGAGTCTCAGGCTCGAAAATCTTTTTTTGGGAAGATCACTACTTTCGTTTAATGGCTTCAATGCGAATATTACGGATGGAAATCCCTGTTAATTTCACACTGGAATTTCTAGAAGATGAGGTGCTCAAAATAGTTGACACCTTTTCAGAAAAGAACAGTTCTTATAATGTAAAAATTTTAGTTTGGAGAAAAGCCGGTGGAAAATATGGACCGACTACGAATGATATAGAATACTTGGTCACAGGATCGAAAATAGATGCTCCATTTTATATGCTTAATGATAGTAAGTATGAGGTTGAATTATTCAAAGACCATTATGTGACTTCAGGACTCCTATCAACGCTAAAATCAAACAATAAAATAGTGAATGTTTTAGGGAGTATTTTCGCTAAAGAAAATGACTATCAAAATTGTTTATTACTGAATGAAACTAAAATTATCGTTGAGGCTTTAAATGGCAACTTGTTTTTAGTAAATGGAAACAAGATTAAAACACCACCAATTATAGATGGTTGTCTCAATGGGATTTTAAGAAAACAGATAATTGCTATATGTAAGCAGCTTCCAGAATATATATTAGAAGAAGCTTCTATCTCTCCTTTTGAATTGCAAAAAGCTGATGAAATGTTTATTACAAATGTGATTTCCGGAATTCAGCCTATTACCAAATATCGTAAAAAGGAATACTCTAACACCGTAGCAAAAAATCTAGTTACAAAAATAAATGTAAGAGCACGTCTGACTTAGTTGAACGAAGGGTTTTCTGGAGCGTTGGACCAAATTACATAGTCTCCGCCAAATTCTATCATTTTCTCTTTCCAAAAATCTTGATTAGATTTTCCAATGATATCATTTTTATATTCGTTTGGTATAACGACCCAACTCTTAACTTCCAATTCTTGTTCCAATTGTTCGTTAGCCCAACCCGAATAACCAAGAAAAAATCGAATTTGATCTTCTTTTAATTTATCCTCCTGAAGTAAACCTAGAATTGCATTGAAATCACCTCCCCAATAAATTCCGTTTGCAATTTCGATACTATTAGGAATGATTTCTGGAATTCGATGGATAAAATAGAGGTTGTCTTGTTCTACCGGACCCCCATTATAAACTTTTAAGTTAGAGTTAACATCTGGGATAAAGTCTTTAACTTTAAACTCAAGGGGTTTATTTAAAATAAACCCAACGGATCCATTTTCGTTGTATTCTGCCAATAATACTATAGACCTATTAAATGAAATGTCTCCGATAATGGATGGCTCTGCAACAAGAAGTACACCTTTTGTTGGCTTTTGCGTTGTCATGTTGAGGTTTTAGTTGATTAAAACTAATGAAAAAAAGTTAACAAAACAATTTAATACCAATTAACAAGTAAAATAAGCCTAGTAATTCGCTTTTATTGCACTTATACTTCGCACAGGTACTTCAGGATAAAATAAAACCAAAGTTAAGGCTATTCTTTTATTTTCTATTTGATCTAAGTACACTATAATTCAAATTATACAAGGCTCATTTCACTTGTTAATTGGTATAAGTTCTGTACATATAGAAATAAAAAACCCCCTTAGTATGAATACTAAGAGGGAATTTTATAATAAAAGGTCAATTAGAATTAATTTACACTACTCTGTAAATCTGAACCAGCTTTAAATTTAACTACTTTTTTAGCAGCAATTTTGATAGTTTTTCCTGTCTGTGGGTTTCTTCCTTCTCTTGCAGCTCTTTTAGATACTGACCAAGATCCAAAACCTACTAAAGATACTCTATTTCCTTTTTTAAGAGAACCTTGTACATTTCCTAAAAATGACTCTAATGCTTTTTTAGCCGCAGCTTTCGTTACTCCAGCATCACCTGCCATTACATCAATTAAATCTGATTTGTTCATAGTTTGTTTAAATTAAAATGTTGATTATACTTGTATTTATTGCTCTACAAATTTAACAGGATTATCGGTCCAACCAAGTAATGACGGGCTAAATCGCGATTATTGTTAATAACTTCGAACGTTTGTTAATAAAGCAGGCCGTTTTTTGTCGTTTTTTATGAGTTCAATGATAGTGCGACCTCACAATAGTTTTGCATTAGTATTAAAAGAATATCCATTTAGTAAGGCAGAAACCTCCATTTTTCTCTTACCTGGAAGTTGTATTTCTTTAATATTTAAATAGCCACTTTTGATAGCGACACGCATTTTCTTTTTGGTAGTAAATATCTCACCAATGCCATTAGTATGAGACTCATTTTCTATCGTAGCCGCATAAATCTTCACCTTCATTTCTTCTCCATCATTCTCTAAAATAGACCAAGCAACTGGATAGGGAGATAAACCTCTAATGAAAGCATCAATTTCCTCGGCAGTTGCTGTCCAATCGATACGTGTATTTTCTGAAGTTAGTTTTGGAGCTTCTTTCAAGGCTGCATTAGTTAATTGAAGCTTAGTCTGAATATTATCTTGCTCAATAAGTTCTACAGTGAGAATTACCAAATCACTCCCCAATTCCATGAGTTTATCATGTAGGGTTCCAACGGTCTCGTTAGTTTCAATTTCTATTTCAGATTTTGCTATTATTTCACCAGTATCTATATTCTCATCAATAAAGAAAGTCGTAACTCCAGTTTTAGATTCTCCATTAATAATTGCCCAATTAATTGGAGCAGCACCTCTATATTTAGGCAACAATGAGGCGTGCAAATTGAAGGTCCCATAATTAGGCATAGCCCAAACCACCTTCGGTAGCATCCTAAAAGCTACTATGATTTGTAAATTGGCATTAAGTGATTTGAGTTGAATTAAAAATTCTTCATTTTTTAAATTTGGCGGTTGTAGTATCTTTAAACCTTGTGATATTGAATATTTCTTTACAGCCGATTGCATAAGCTTTCTTCCTCTACCTGCGGGCTTATCAGGAGCGGTAATCACACCTACAATGTTCTTGTCCCCTTCTACCAATTTCTGTAGTATTCCGACGGCAAAATCGGGAGTTCCCATAAATACAATCCTCAAGTCTCTCATTATTTTATATTAATCATTTTGTTTAACCTCTTTTTTCTGGCCTTCAATTACTGATGCCCTGTCATGAATACTCTTTATTTACCTAATACTATATTTATTATTCTGATCAATGCGAACCTTTTCAGCATCTAAAAGAAGCTTCAATACTTGTAAAATCGTGGCTTCGGTAAAACTTAGTTCTTCAGAAAGTTGACGTGAACTTTGGACTTCTTGTTTCAATAATAGTAATATGTCTTTAGCGATCAGTCTCGCTTTTTTTCTGTCAAGTTTTTCTAACACTTTGAGGCAAACAGAGCAAATTCCACAGGGTTCTAAATTCGACTCTCCAAAATAACTCACTAATTGAAGACTTCTACAGTAGTTGTTGTCCCCAACATATTGAAGTACAGCTTCTACTTGATCCGTTTTTTTAGTATTTAAAAGCTCTACTTCTTTTGCAACCACGTTTATGGTCTTGTCATCCTCACGTGGCACTAAAAATGTGAGAGAAGCATCTGTAATATATAAGCTAAGCTCCAATAATTCATCTCGCTCCATTTTCTTTAAGACTGAAATAATTTTTGAAATTTTCTGTCCTGATTTTTTAGATACTAATTCTAAATTCACTTTTGTTGGGGAATCAAAAATTCCACCGTAAAGTCGGAGAATTGTTTTACCAATGACGGAAGCCAGTATGTCTCGCTCAAAATTGGAGAGGAGCACTTCCGAAGAAACAATGAAATTGATTGTTGTTTTCCTTCCAAATTCCTTTGAGAGCTGAATAATTGCAAGGCGATCAAGGGTGTTCAAAGCATTGTATGCTACAAAAGTATTAAGCTTATATGTTTGACAAAAATCTGTAAAATTGAAACTGTGTTCCGAAAATGCTCCTTCCCCGTAGGCTATGTGAAAATAATTCACAAGCGTATGATATATTTTTTTTAGGTCAGACGGAGTTGCTAGCGAATCGATAAACTGTTTTCTGACAAGTATTTTGTCATAAGCGTTATGAATTAGCACAGCAGTTGCGCGAGCTCCATCTCTTCCAGCTCTTCCGGCTTCCTGAAAATAACTTTCCAAACTCTCAGGGAGTTGTATATGTATTACAAAACGAACGTTTGGATGATCGATTCCCATTCCAAATGCGTTCGTAGCCACCATAGTTGAAATACTGTTATTCTTCCAGGCTTCTAGTTTTTTATCCTTTTCATCTGCTGAGAGACCACCGTGATAGAAAGCACTGCTAATACCAATACTGTTTAACTGATTATTAATTTCAACGGCGGTATTTCTACTTCGTACATAAACTATTGCTGATCCAGAATTGTTTTTAAGGAGGCGTTCAATTCGATATAACTTATCATCTTCCTCAATCACCTGATAAGATATATTCTTTCTAACAAATGAATCCTTAAAGATATTCGGCAATTCCAGCTTTAGTTCATCGATAGTATTTTCGAGTACCTTGGGAGTGGCCGTTGCCGTTAGGGCTATGATCGGAACGAGGGGATGTAGTTCCCGTAAAATGGTAATATTTCTATAAGCAGGTCTAAAATCACTGCCCCATTGTGAAATACAATGCGCCTCATCTACAGCAATTGTGTTGACGTTCATCTGCTTGATATAATTCTGAACCATTTCTTGCTGTAATCTTTCAGGTGAAAGGTATAAGAATTTGTAATTGCCATAAGTTGCATTGTCCAGTAAGGTCCTTAATTCATCAAAGGAAATGCCTCCTTTTAAAGCAAGTGCTTTTATACCTTTCTCTTTAAGGTTTTTTACTTGGTCAGACATTAAAGCAACCAAGGGTGAGACGACAATGCAGATGCCCTCATTTAGAAGGGCAGGAATTTGAAAACAAATCGATTTTCCACCGCCAGTAGGCAATAATGCTATAGTGTCCTGGCCATTTAGAACAGAATCTATAATTGCTTCTTGTCTTGATTTAAAAGAAGAAAACCCCCAGTATTTTTCAAGAATTTGGACCGGTGTATTCAAAATATTATTTTCAGTTTATCCAAGATAAAGTCAGAGCGTTCCTCAATCGTTCCAATCGGTACTTCTATTACAGAATAGTTAAATTTCTGATATGATTTCATTAAGAATTGATAGAGCTTTTCCGCTTGCTCAAAAGACTCGTATCGCTCATTATCTTGCCTGTAAATAGACTTCCAAGGAGGGAGTAAGAAAACAGCGTCATATCGATTATCCCTACAGGTTTTAAAAAAATTAAGTGGATAATGCGAATCTATATAATCCATATATGCTGTAACATCAGGCATTCCGCGATCATAAAAAACAAAGTTTTCAAAAAACATGGAAGCTTGATTAAATTGCCGTAATCTTCCTTCAAGTAATTTCTGGCTGAAAAGGATAGGGCTTTCTAAAAATAATTGTGCAATTCCCTCTTTTTGGGCAGTAATCGTCACATCTCTTGAAATCTCAGGCATACAAGTATGACCTTCTTTTTCCAGGTGAGAAATAAGGCAGGTTTTGCCGGAGCCTGGCCCTCCTGATATAACAATTCTTTTTGATTTCAAACTTTATTTTTTAACAGACCATTTTAAATGAATGATTAGATTAAATATAGACAAAGTTCGTAAATAATTATTGATACTGAAAGCCTATCTTTGCAAGAAGTTTATAAATAAACCGGATAAAAGTGGATAAAAAAT